>DAOMFB010000014.1:0-18465 GCA_035429585.1 Thermoanaerobaculia bacterium | reverse complement strand
GCCCCTAGAGCCGGCCGTCGAAGGCAACTGCCTCGTCCGCGGAGAGCTCGCACTGAACGGCCACGCCGGGGCCGACGCGCGTCGGCCCCGGCGGGGTCCGGGAAGCTTCCGGTTTCGTGTCGGGTGAAGCGCGCTTGCCAAAGAGGGTCATCGGGCGGAGCGGCAGTGTAGCGGGCGTCCCCTCTCGGCGCCAGCGCCTCCGGGGCGGCGGCCGCCCCGACTCAGTGCGGCCCGCGGACCGTCAGAACCGGGCAGGGAGCCTCGGTGATGACGCGGGCGGCGACGCTGCCGACCACCAGCTTCGACAGCCCCGTCCGGCCGTGGGTTCCGATCACCACCATGAGGGCCTTCTGCTCCTCGGCGAGCTTGGAGATCCCGTGGTGCGCGTGGGCGCCCTCGCGGAGAACGGCCTCGGTCTTCACGCCGGCGGCCTCGGCCTTCTTCTTCAGCTCGTCCAGCCGGTGCCGGCACCACGTCCTCATCCTCTCCTCCGTCTCCTCCGCCTGCGGGAGGAACGGAGAGCCGTCCATTGCGGGGAAGTGGAGGACGTGCGCCACGGTCAGGTTGGCGCCCATCAGCTTCGCGAGCTCCACGGCTTTCGTGAAGGCATGCTCCGAGATCGGCGAGAAATCCGTCGCGTGGAGGATCTGGTTCGCCATGATCTTCCGCTCCTTCGGGGTTCCCCTCCCCGGGGCGACCCCTGTTCAAAACTCTGCGCGCCGAAACCGGCGGCGGAATGATTCACATGGACTAGGCGGGGCCGGCGCCGGGCCGGCCCCGCCCCGTCCGATCAGTCCTCGTGGAACTTGACGTCCTTCGTCTCGTGCAGGAAGAGGGCTCCGATCACGACCGTGATGACGGAGACGATGATCGGATACCAGAGCCCGGCGTAGATGTCGCCCGCCGAGGCCACCATGGCCGTGGCCAGGAGCGGCAGCATCCCGCCGAACCAGCCGTTCCCGATGTGGTACGGGAGGGACATCGAGGTGTACCGGATGTTCGTCGGGAAGAGCTCGACGAGGTACGCCGCGATCGGGCCGTACACCATCGTCACGTAGACGAGCATGATGAAGAGGATCAGGAGGGCCATCGGGAGGTTCGCCTCGGCCTTGTTCCAGGTGGTCGGGTACGAGGTGGCCTTCAGGGCCTCCTTGAGCTTCGCTTCGTCGTACCCCTTGATCTCGGCGTCCCCGATCTTGGTCACGACGGCTTCGCCCGGGACGGCCGGAAGCGACTTGAAGATGAGGCCGTTCTTCGTCAGGAAGTCCTTCGTCTTGTCGCACGGCGAGAACTTGGTCCCCGGGAAGACGAAGACGTGGACTTCGCAGTCCGTCGCCGCGACGCTGATCGGGACCGTCTCCTGGTAGCGCTTGAGCGCCGGGTTGACGTAATAGGTCAGCCCCTTGAAGAGCGGGAAGTACGTGGCCGCCGCGATGAGGCAGCCCGCGAGGATGATCTTGAGCCGGCCGATCCGGTCGGACAGCTTCCCGAAGACGATGAAGAACGGCGTCCCGAGAAGCAGGGAGAGCCCGATCAGGACGTAGGCCGTCACGTAGTCGACCTTGAGATAGAGCGTCAGGAAGAAGAGGGCGTAGAACTGCCCCGTGTACCAGACGACGCCCTGCCCGGCCGTGGCTCCGAAGAGGGCGAGCGCGACGTACTTGTTGTTGGGGTAGCGGAAGAAGCTGTCGATCAGGGGCGACAGCGAGGCCTTCCCCTTCCGCTTCATCCGCGCGAACACCGGCGATTCCTGCAGCTTCAGCCGGATGTAGACCGAGATGCCGAGGAGGATGAGCGAAAGGATGAACGGGATGCGCCAGCCCCAGCTGACGAAGACTTTCGGATCGAGCGACATGCGGCAGGTCAGGATGACGACGAGGGCGAGGAAGAACCCGACGGTCGCCGTCGTCTGGATCCAGCTCGTGGCCGCGCCGCGCTTCCCGTCCGGCGCGTGCTCGGCGACGTAGGTCGCGGCGCCGCCGTACTCGCCGCCGAGGGCGAGGCCCTGTGCGAGGCGGAGGCTGACCAGCAGGATCGTCGACGCCATCCCGAGCGTCTCGTAGGTCGGCAGGAAGCCGACGAGGGCGGTGGAGAAGCCCATGACGACGATCGTGACGAGGAAGGTGTACTTCCGCCCGACGAGGTCGCCGATCCGCCCGAAGACGATCGCGCCGAAGGGGCGGACGAGGAAGCCCGCCGCGTACGTCGCGAAGGCCGACAGGAGCGCCGCCGTCTCGTTCCCCTTCGGGAAGAAGAGGGACGCGAAGAACGGCGCCAGCGTCGCGTAGAGGTAGAAGTCGTACCACTCGAACACGGTACCGACGGACGACGCGATGATGACCCGGCGCTCATCGGCCGGGGTGATCACCCGTTCTTCCGCCGCAGGCGAACCGGCACCTGAAGCACTGCTCATCAGTTTCCTCCCCTTTCGCTGCTCTTGATGATGGGACTCGAACGTCCGGTTTCATGCCGGCCCGCACGCCGGCCCTCATGGTGTCGGAGAAAGCCCCGCTCGTCCGGTGCCGCCGCGTCGGGCGACGGGACACCGAACTGCTGCACGAGGCGGACCGTGACCGCGGATACCATGCGTTCCGAAACTGGTGCGAAGTCTTCCAGACTCGCGCTCGAAGTCAAGGGAATTCGTCCGGCGGAGAGTGAAGCGGCGCGTCAACGCACGCGCGGTGTCGGGCGGCGTCTGATTCATCTGAATCAGGCGGCGCCTCGGGACTTCGCTGTTGACGGGCGCCGCGACCGAGTGATCTACTTCTCCAAAAGAGGATCCGGTACGTTTCGGCGGAGACGCGATCTCGGCGAAGCGATTACCAAGTGAAGGAGGAGTCTGTGGTGAACTCACTCGTACGTCGGTTCCGGGTCGTGGCGCTCGTCGCCCTCGGGGTTGCGGTCCTCCTCGGCTCCTCCGGAGCCGCCGAGGCGCAGGCCATCCTGAAGGTGAACGACAACGTGAACTTCAGGTTCGGCATGCTGCTCCAGTCCTGGGCGGACTGGCAGCAGCTCTCCGACACCAGCGGGAACACGGCGGGCTACCAGCAGAACCTCTTCATCCGCCGCGCCCGGTTCATCTTCGCCGGCCAGGTGGCGAAGGACGTCTCGTTCTTCCTGGACACGGAGAATGCGAACCTCGGGAAGAGCCCGAAGAACACGACCGGCACGCAGCTCGGGACGGGGTTCCAGCTCCTCGACTTCTACGGAGAGTGGAAGATCGCGACCGAGTTCCAGCTCCAGGGCGGCCTCATCCTGATCCCGCTCTGCCGGAACTGCAACGAGAGCGCGGCCTCGCAGCTCACCCTCGACTACGGCTCCTTCTCCTTCCAGGAGAGCGCGGCGACCGGCTCCACCATCGGCCGTGACACGGGCTTCCAGGTCAAGGGCTACCTCCTCGACGGCCGCCTCGAGTACCGCGCCGGCGCCTTCCAGGGCGCCCGGCAGACCGGCTCGCACAACTCCTTCCGCTTCGCCGGCCGCCTCGCCTACAACTTCCTCGACAAGGAGCAGGTCCAGTTCTACCCGGGGACCTACCTCGCGGCGAAGAAGATCCTCGCCCTCGGCGCCAGCTACGACACGCAGAGCAACTACAAGGCGTACGCCTTCGACGGCTTCCTCAATCTCCCCTTCGGGAAGGACGCGCTGACCGCCGAGATCGACTACATCCACTACGACGGCGGCACGACGTTCACCACCCTCTACAAGCAGAACACCTTCCTGGCCCAGGCCGGCTGGTACTTCAGCGGCATCAAGTCCATGCCGTTCTTCCGCTACGAGGAAGACACGTTCACCGAGACCATCCGGAAGGTCGGGAACCAGAGGAACATCCAGCTCGGCCTCTCCTACTATCCCTTCGGCCAGAACCTCAAGTTCACGGGCGCCTGGACCCGCCGCCAGCGGCCGGACGATCCGAAGACCGCCACGACGAGCGAGTGGAAGATCCAGATGCAGGTCTTCTACTTCTGACGCCCCGGGGCGCGTGAAGGCCGCCGCCGGGCGGCCTTCACGCCTCTTTCCCGCCGTCCCGGGCGCTCCCCCGTCAGGAAGCGGCGCTCTGGCCCGACGGCGAACGGTTTCCGCGGAATTCAGCAGACAGGGAGGGACGTGATGTCGTCGACGAAGCCGCCCGAGACCAGCGAAGCCCAGATCGCCGTCCACTGGAAGGAAGAGGAGTACGTCCGCCCGCCGGTCACCTTCATCGCGCAGGCGAACCTCACCGATCCGACCGTCGACGAGCGGTTCGCCGAGAAGAACTTCCCGAAGTGCTTCGAGGAGCACGCCGAGCTCCTGAGCTGGTACGAGCGGTGGCACACCGTCCTCGACACGAGCGACCCGCCCTTCTGGAAGTGGTTCGTCGGCGGCAAGCTGAACGCCTCGTTCAACTGCGTCGACCGCCACCTCGCCAAGTACAAGAACAAGGCCGCGATCATCTTCGTCCCGGAGCCGGAAGACGAGGAGCCGGTCGCCATCACCTACCAGGAGCTCTACGCCCGGGTCAACGAGTTCGCCGCCGTCCTGCGCGACGACCTCGGCCTGAAGGCGGGCGATCGCGTGACCATCCACATGCCGATGGTCGCGGAGCTCCCGGTGACGATGCTCGCCTGCGCGCGGCTCGGCGTCATCCACTCCGTGGTGTTCGGCGGATTCAGCGGCGAGGCCTGCGGCCTGCGCGCGGCCGACTCGGGGAGCCGCGTCCTCATCTACATGGACGGCTACTACCGGAGCGGCAAGCTGATCGACCACAAGGCGAGCGCCGAGATCGCCGTCGCCACGGCCGAGAAGGAAGGCCAGAAGATCGACAAGGTCCTCGTCTGGAAGCGGTACCCGGAGAAGTACACCTCGGCGACGCCGATGGTGAAGGGTCGGGACGTCTTCGTCGACGAGCTCCTCAAGGGAAAGCACCTCGCGAAGGTGGACCCCGTCCCGATGGACGCCGAAGCGCCGCTCTTCCTCATGTACACGAGCGGCACGACGGGCAAGCCGAAGGGGTGCCAGCACCGGACCGGGGGCTACCTCGCCTACACGGCCGCCACGTCGAAGTACATCCAGGACATCCACCCCGAGGACGTCTACTGGTGCATGGCCGACATCGGCTGGATCACGGGCCACTCGTACATCGTCTACGGGCCGCTCGCCGTCGGTGCGTCGGTCGTCATCTACGAGGGCGTGCCGGTCTACCCCGACGCGGGGCGCCCCTGGCGCATCGCCGAGCGCCTCGACGTGAACATCTTCCACACCTCGCCGACGGCCATCCGGATGCTCCGGAAGACGGGCGCCGACGAGCCGAAGAAGTACAACTACCGCTTCAAGCACATGACGACCGTCGGCGAGCCGATCGAGCCCGAGGTCTGGAAGTGGTACTACGAGGTCGTCGGCAAGGGGAAGGCCGTCATCGTCGACACGTGGTGGCAGACGGAGACGGGCGGCTTCCTCTGCTCGACGAAGCCCGCCATCGACCCGATGAAGCCGGGGAGCGCGGGCCCCGGCATGCCCGGCATCTACCCCGTGATCCTCGACGAGAAGCAGCAGATCATGGAGAAGGGGACCGGCAAGGCCGGGAACCTCTGCATCCGGAACCCGTGGCCCGGCATCTTCCAGACGATCTGGGGCGACCGCGACCGGTTCGTCCGCCAGTACTACGCCAAGTACTGCAAGAACCCCCAGAGCAAGGACTGGCGCGACTGGCCCTACTTCGCCGGGGACGGCGCGCTCCACGCCGCCGACGGCTATTTCCGGATCCTGGGCCGCGTGGACGACGTCATCAACGTGGCCGGACACCGGCTCGGAACGAAGGAGCTGGAGTCCGCCTGCCTCACGGTGCCCGAGGTGGCCGAGGCCGCCGTCGTCCCGGTCGTCGACGAGCTGAAGGGCCGGGTGCCCGAGATCTACATCTCCCTCAAGCCCGGCTACGCGCCCAACAAGGAGATCTCGGACAAGGTCGTGGCGACGATCGAGGTGATGATCGGGAAGATCGCGCGACCGAAGAAGGTCCACATCGTCCCCGACATGCCGAAGACCCGTTCGGGGAAGATCATGCGCCGCGTCCTGGCCGCGATCTCGAACACCCTCGACACCGGCGACATCACGACCCTGGCCAACCCGGACGTCGTGGAGAAGATCCGCGAGACCGTCCAGGGCAAGGAGAAGGTGGCCACCAAGGAAGGTCCCGAGGACCTGCGGCTCTTCGGCAAGGACGAGTAGTCCCCGGTCGCCCCGGTCCCGTTCGGGCCCCGTTCGGCGGTGTAAGCTGGCCGCCGCGGGGCCCGACGCCTTTCCGGAGAGGATGAATCTCCCCGCTCGAGGTGGCGCCATGCTCGTTCGAGACATCATGCGGAGCCCGGCCGTCGGCATCTCGCCGGACGTCACCCTCGAAGAGGCCTACCGGACCATGCAGGAGCGGCGGATCCGGCACCTCCTGGTCCTCGACGCGGAGCAGCTCGTCGGCGTCGTCACCGACCGGGACCTGCGACTCGCCACGAGCGCCCTCTCCCCCTCCCCGTTCGCCCCGGGGAGCCGCGTGGCCGACGTCATGCGCCTCCGTCCCCTGACGGCCGACCCGGCCGATCCGGTCGAGGACGCCGCGCGGACCATGCGCGAGATGAAGATCGGCTGCCTGCCGGTGCTGGACGACGGCCGCGTCGTCGGCATCGTCACGGGCCTCGACCTCCTCGACGCCCTGATGAGGATGACCGGCGTCGACAAGCCGTCCGGCCGGCTCGAGGTGCGGCTCCCGGACCACCCCGGGGAGCTGGCGCGCCTGACGGGCTTCCTGTCGCAGCGCCACCTGAACATCCACTCGATCCTGTCGTACCCCGAGGGCCCGGAGACCGTCCGGATGATCCTGCGCGTCGGTTCGATCGAGACACGGCTTCTCGCGCAGGAGCTCCGCCGCGCGACGTTCGACGTCGTCTGGCCGCCCGAGAAGCCATGGCCACGGTGATCTACGACCCGGCGTACGGCCGGTACGCGTTCGGCGAGGAGCATCCCTTCAGCCCCCGGCGCGTCGAGATGACGCTCGACCTCCTCGAGGCCCTCGGCCACCCCGTACGGCCCGTGGCTCCCGAGCCGGCGACCCGCCGCGACATTCTCGACGTCCACGAGGAGTACTACGTCCGCCGCGTGGAAGCCCTGAGCGCCGGCGAGGAGGTTCCGGACGCCGAGGAGTACGGGCTGGGGACGCCCGACACCCCCGCGTTCCCGGGGATGGACGAAGCGGCCCGCTGGCTGGTGGGCGGGACGCTGCACGGAGCGCGACTCCTCTGCGACGGGGGCGCCAAGCGCGTGCTCCAGCTCGGCGGCGGCCTGCATCACGCGCGGCGGAACTTCGCCTCGGGCTTCTGCATCTACAACGACCTCGCGATCGCCATCAATCACCTGACCCGCCAGGGCCTCTGGGTCGCCTACGTCGACATCGACGTCCACCACGGCGACGGCGTCCAGCAGATCCTCTTCGAGGACGGACGCGCCCTCACGGTGAGCCTCCACGAATCGGGGCGGTACCTCTTCCCCGGAACCGGGGAGATCCACGAGCTGGGCTCGGGGCTCGGCCGCGGGCTGAAGCTCAACGTGCCCCTCGAGCCGTTCACCGAAGGGGCCAGCTACCTCGAGGTCTTCGACGAGGTGCTGCCCGCGGCCCTCCGGCACTTCAGTCCCGGCGTCCTCGTGGTGCAGGCCGGCGCCGACGCCCACTACGACGATCCGCTCGCCGACCTGATGCTGACGACCCGCGACTACGAGGCCCTGTTCCGCCGGCTCCTCGGCTTCGCCGACACCTTCACGGCCGGCCGGATCCTCTTCACCCTCGGGGGCGGCTATTCGTTCCGGGCCGCCTCGCGCGTCTGGGCCATCCTCACGCTCCTGCTGGAGGACCTCCCGCTTCCGGAGAGGGTCCCGGACGCGTGGCGGGCGAAATGGGACCCCCTTCTCGAGGAGAGACTGCACGAGACCCTCCACGACCCGAACCCCGGTCCCGCCGCCATCCCCCGCCGCGACGAGATCGCGCACCGCAACCTCCAGACGGCCCGGCGCCTCCTCGACGCCACGAGCGCCTACTGGTTCTGAACGACCCGAGAGCAAGATGTTCCGAATCATCCCCGACGGCAAGAACTACAGCGAGTTCGTCCTCCTGCGCGACGGCGGGAGCGTTTTCTTCCGGACGGCGACGGCCGCCGACGTCCCGGCCGTCGACGCCTTCATGCAGAAGCTGTCGCCCGAGACGCTCCAGATGCGCTTCATGGGCGCCGTGGCCTACGTGGCCCGCAGCGTCATCGAGATCATGTGCACGGGGGAGCCGCGGGACCGTCTCGGGCTCGTCGCGATCGCGCCCGAGGAGTCTGGGGACGAGGTCGTCGCCATCTCGAACTACGTCTCCCTCGGGACGAACGGCCGGGCGGAGGTCGCCTTCCTCGTCCGCGAGGACTACCAGGGGCGCGGCATCAGCACGCTGATGCTCGAGCGGCTCGCGGGAATCGCGGCGGCCTACGGGATCCACGGGTTCGAGGCCGAGGTCCTCTACGAGAACCAGCCGATGATCAACGTCTTCCGCGACTCGGGCTTCGACGTCGTGCAGGCCTACGAGGGCGGGAGCATCCACGTGCAGTTCCCCGTCAGCGGCGTCGCCTCCCTGCGCGAGCGCATCGAGCTCCGGGACCGCTTCGCGGCCGCCAACTCCCTCGTTCCGCTCCTCCGGCCGCGGACGGCCGCCGTCGTCGGCGCCTCCCGGGACCCCGGCGCCGTGGGGAACATGATCTTCCACGCCATCCTCCGCGGGAACTTCGCGGGCACGGTCTACCCCGTCAACAACCAGGCCGCCTCGGTCTACGGCGTGAAGGCCTACGCCTCGATCGCCGACCTGCCGGAGCCGGCCGAGCTGGCCGTCATCGCGGTCCCGGCCGCTTCGGTCCTCGAGGTCGCCGAAGCCGCTCTCCGGCACGGGACGAGGGGCCTCCTCGTCCTGACGTCGGGCTTCGCCGAGAGCGGCCCGGAGGGCGCCGCCCGGCAGAAGGAGCTCGTGGAGCTCGTCCGCTCGCACGGCGCCCGGCTCATCGGGCCGAACTGCCTCGGCCTGATGAACACCCATCCCGACGTCCGCCTCAACGCCAGCCTCGCGCCGGCGATGGCGCCGCAGGGACGCATCGGCTTCTACTCCCACTCCGCCGCGCTCGGCCTCGTCATCCTCCGTTACGCCGCCGAGAGGGGCCTGGGCTTCTCCGTCTTCGTCTCCGCCGGAAACCGCGCGGACGTCTCGGGCAACGACCTTCTCCAGTACCTGGAGGAGGACCCCTCGACCGACCTCGCGCTCCTCTACCTGGAGACGTTCGGCAACCCGCGGCGCTTCGCCCGGATCGCCCGGCGGATCTCGTACCGGAAGCCGATCCTCTGCGTCAAGAGCGCCCGGAGCCGCGCGGGCCTGAAGACGGCGCGGGCCCACATCGGCGCCACGCCGCTCTCGGAGGAGAACGTCGAGGCCCTCTTCCGGCAGACCGGCGTCGTCCGCGCCGAGACGCTCGAGGAGATGTTCGACGTCGCGGTCCTTCTCTCGACCCAGCCCCTCCCCCGCGGAAACCGGGTCGCCGTCATCAGCAACTCCGGCGGCGTCCTGACGATCTGCGCGGACGCCTGCGAGGCGCACGGGCTCGACGTCGTCGGGTCGCTCACGTCGAGCCTCGGAACCCTCGCGACCGTCACGGAGTACGAGGAGGCGGTCCAGCGCGCCATGGAGCACGACGGCCTGGACGCCCTGATCGCGATCTACGCCTGCGTCGGCGACTGCGACCCCGACGTCGTCGGGCGCGCGATCCGGCGCGGCGTCGTCCGCGCCGAGCGGAAGACCGGCGTGGCGAAGCCCGCCCTCCTCTGCCTCATGGGGGCGGCCGGCGCGGTCATCTTCGGGGCCGAGGAGGCCGGCGCCGCGGGCTCCCGCCACGTCTTCCCCTCGTACCGGTTCCCGGAATCCGCGGCGCTCGCCCTGTCGCGGGCGGTCGCGTTCGCGGAGTTCCGGCGGCACCCGGCCGGGCGCCTCCTCTGGTACGAGGACGCGGACGGCGCCGGGGCTCGCGAGGACGTGAGGTCGCTCCTCGACGCGGGGCCCGAGACCGTCTGGCTCGAGGGCGTCCGCGCCGTGTCGCTCCTGTCGCGGTTCGGGATCGCGGCCGACGTCTCCCTGCCGGCGGACGCCCCCGAGCTGACCCGCATCGAGGTCCAGTCCGACCCGAGCTTCGGCCCCCTCCTTCGTCTCCGCCGGGACGGCAAGCCGCCGGTCCTCCGGATCACGCCGCTCACCGACGGCGACGTCCGCGAGATCGTCGGAACGGCCGAGATACCGCCCGGATCCGGCGTCGAGGAGCTCCTCGGGCGCGTCTCCCAGCTCATCGAAGAGCTGCCGTGGCTGAGCGGAATGGAGGCCGACCTCCGGTGGACGGGCGGCGCCGCCTCCCTGGGACCCCGTGTCCGGCTCGGCTTCTCCCGCCACGAGGTGGGCCCGCCCTGAGGCGTCAGACGGGCTTGAGGCTTCCCTCCTCGAGCCAGTGGGCGAACAGGCGGCGGATGCGGAACGAGTCGGCCGGGATCGACTCCTCGCAGAGGCGCGGGCTCGCGCCGGCGGCCGCCCGGGCCCAGACCTGCTGCTGGAGGACCGCGTCCGTCTCTTCGGCGAGGGCCGTCGGCTTCTGGCCGGAGGACGCGAGGTACAGATCGTCCGGGACGAGCGCCGCGGCCCGCTGGAACTCGTCGTACCGCCGCATCCCCTCCAGAAGGAGGGGAACCACCTCGCGGAGGGGGGGATCCGCCTCGCGCCGCGGCGGCAGGTCCTGCTTCGTGAAGGCGAACGTTCCCGGGAACGGCCTCTCGAAGAACTGGTAGCAGGCGTCGTCGCCCTTCAGGATGCCGATCTGCGCCCCCCGGACCTTCCCCTGCTCCATCGTGATCGACCCGACGGCGTTTCCCTTCTGGTCCCTCAGGACGAGGACTCCCTTCACCTCCGAGACGCCGAGGCTCTGGAGCAGGCTCGGCAGCTCGAACAGCTCCAGATCCCCCGAGAGGCTCGCGGTCGCCGTCTCCTGGACCTGCCGCGTCTCGAAGCCGGCGAGGACCTTCCCGGCCACCCGCGCGAACTCCTGGTTCGGGAAGCTCTCGACGATCGTCTCGAGGAGCTTCCTCACCTGGGGCAGCGGCGTCGCCGCGAACGCCTCGATGATCTGGGCGATCCGCTCGTCGTTCTTCTTCAGGACGAGCCCGAGCACCTTGAAGGGCAGCTCGGCGCGGAGGCTCTTCAGCAGGAACGCGACCAGCTCGGGGTCGTCCGAAAGGTCCTGGGCCGCCAGCTCGGCCAGCCGCGGTGCGGCGTCGCCCAGGGGACCCTTCTTCCGGAGAGCGTGCTCCACGACGACGCGCCGCGAGGTCGGCGTGCCCAGCCGCGCCAGCGTCGTGACCGCCCGTTCGAGGAGCGGCTGCAGCTCCGCCTCGTCGAACGGGGCGTCCCCCTTCCTCGAGAGGAGCTGCTCGAGCCCCTGAACGCGCTGGATGAGGGCCGCCTCCGCCTTCTCGTGCTTGATCTGGCCCAGCGCCGCCAAGGCTTCCTTGACGAGCGGCGCGGGGAGGCCCGGCTCCGAGAGCCGCACGACCGCTTCCAGCTCCTTCTCCGCCGGCTGCTCGGCGGGGCGCGGGACGCGGCGGAGCACGTAGAGGAGGTTCCGCTTGTAGTGCCACTCGTCCTCGGGCGCCTCCCCGTCCCGCACCATCTGCTGGAGGCGGCCGAGGGCGGCGTCACGGGCGTCCGTACCGTGGACCTCCAGGAGGGAGAGCAGCAGGCGCCGCCGCTCGCGCTTCTCCTCGATCCGCACGTCGTCGAGAAGGGCGCCGACCCGGAGCCCCGGGAAGAAGTTCAGGACCTTCCGCAGCAGCGGGTGCTTCTCCGGGTGCTCGCCGAGGCTCCGGAGCTTCTCCATGTCGAGGCCGTCGAAGGCCCGGCGGCAGGCGACGTCGACCGCCGTCGCGTCGATCCGCTTCTCGGCGATGAGGCGCTCGGCCACCTCGAACATCTTGGCGGCGCGCGGCAGGGAACCCTTGTTGAACTGCTCCACCGCGGCCTGGAGCATCTCGTGGAAGCGCTTGCCGACCTCGACGGGGTCCTCCGGCAGCGTGACGATCTTCCGGATCGCCGCGCTCGCGCTCCCCCGCGCCGACGAGCCCGTCTGTTCGGTGGCCTCGACGCCCGGCGGCACGACCCATCCCGGGAGCGCCCGGCCGAGGACGCGGAACGCCTCCGCGGTCTGCATCTCGAGGCCGATGCGGCGGAGCTTGTCGAGGGCGGCCGAGAGCTCCTTGTCGCTGTCCGATCCCGTCGCCGCATTCGAGAGGAGCTGCGAGAGGAGGGCTTCGTTCTTCTTCCTCCGCTCCGCGGTGGCGCCCTCGCGGGCCGCCGCGCCGCCGGGTGCGCGCGCACCGGTCGAGCCGCCGGCCGTGGAGTCCGTGCCGGGAGCGCCCTTCTCTCCCTCTCCGGCGCCCGCCTCCCAGCGCTCCAGAAGCATGGAGAAGCGCTTCAGCTTCTTCGAGAGCTCGTCCGGGAGGGGCCCCTCCCGTCCTCCCGCGGCGCCCGCTCCGGCGCCCTTCTCGGTCGCCAGCGGATTCTGGCTCCCCACCTGCCGCCGCAGGACCTCGACCGTCGACGCCACCATGGAGTCGCCCTCGCCGAGACGCGCGAGGTTCGCCCGGAGGAGGTCGCGGTCGTCCTCCGGCGCCTGGTGGACGACGATCGGGATCAGCTCGTCGAGGTACTCCCGCATCCGGTCCTTCGGAACGAGCCCGTACGAACCGAGCTGGAAGATCTTGTCGACCGCGTGGTAGAGGTAGTCCGAGACGGGGACCGTTCCCATCTTGCTGCGGAACTGGGCCGCGGTCCACGCGTTGATCTCGAAGGCGGTGAGCTCGGCCGGATACTCGAGAAGGAGCGTCATCGACTCCGCCACCATGAGCGGCGCGATCGCGTCGGAGAGGTAGCGCTGCAGCTCGGTCAGCGCCTCGCGAACGTCGGAGGTGATCTCCTTGCTTTCCCCGGGAGGCAGCGGATCCGTCACCGACACTCCTGCACAGCGATCAAACATCGGCGCCGAGCCGCCGATCTGGGACGACGTTCGATGGAATGATACCCGCCGCCGCCGGTCCCGTCCGCCTCCGGGGCGGCGGGACGGCTTCCGGAGCCAACTGATTCAGATAAATCATTTGCCGCAACTCGGCCCGAGCCGACCATTCCGCGCGAAAGGGACCGCGCCATGGAGCGTCTCCTCGGAAAGATCGATGCCGGAATGCGCCGGGGGGCCCGTTCCCTCCTCCCGCAGCCCCGCGACGGGCGGTCCGGCCGGGTCCTCGGCCGCACGGCCGGCGCCACCGGCCTCGTCCTCGTCCCGCTGACGATCCGGTCCCATTCCCGGTAGGATGCCGGGGGTTCCCGAAAAGGAGGCTCGCCGCATGGCCACAGGATTCCGGACCGTCATGACGGGGTGGATTCGTCCCGCCGTCTACCTCGGGCGCAACCGTCTCACGGCGTTCGGAGCGATCCTGACGACCAGCTCCGCCCTGACCCTCGTCATGTTCTGGTTCTACGAGGAGTTCCGGGGCGGCCACCGCGTCCACCCGTACGCGGGCATCCTCCTGTTCCTGATCCTGCCGAGCCTCTTCCTCCTCGGCCTCGTCCTGATGCCCGCCGGCGGATGGCTCCGGTGGGCCGAGCTGAAGCGCGCGGGAGAGCTCCCGACCGAGTACCCCGTCGTGAACTTCGCCGACCCCCTCCTCCAGAGGACCGCCGTCGTCGTCATGGCCCTCACGGCCGTGAACATCGTGATCATGGGCGTCGCCGGCTACAAGGGCCTCGAGTTCATGGACTCCCAGGCCTTCTGCGGCCAGACCTGCCACACCGTGATGCAGCCGGAGTTCGCCGCGTACCAGAACTCCCCCCACTCGCGGGTCTCGTGCGTCGACTGCCACATCGGTCCGGGCGCCTCCTGGTTCGTCAAGTCGAAGATCTCCGGCCTCCGGCAGGTCTGGGCCGTGACCTTCAAGACCTACTCCCGCCCGATCCCCTCCCCGGTCCGGGAGCTCCGCCCGGCCCGGGAGACCTGCGAGCAGTGCCACTGGCCGCAGCGGTTCTCCGGCGACAAGTTCGTCGTCCGCCGGCGGTACCGCGACGACGAGAAGAACACGCAGCAAACGACCGTCCTCGTCCTGAAGCTGGGCGGCCGCTCGGCGTCGGGCGGCGTCGGAATCCACGGCCGCCACATCGACGAGATGGCCCGGATCTCCTACGTCGCCACCGACGAGCGGCGGCAGGTCATCCCGCACGTCGCCTACCGCCAGGACGACGGCTCCATCGTCGACTACAACTCGAACGACGTGAAGGTCACCCCGGCGGACCTCGCGAAGGGAGAGGACCGCCGGATGGACTGCGTCGACTGCCACAACCGGCCGACGCACGCCTTCGAGCTCCCGGACCGGGCCGTGGACCGGCGGATCGAGCGGGGCCTCATCAGCCGCGACCTCCCCTTCGTCAAGAAGAAGGGCGTCGAGCTCCTCAAGGCGAGCTACGCCTCGCAGGCCGAGGCGCTCCAGAAGATTCCCGCGGCGCTCGTCGAGTACTACCGCTCCCAGTACCCGGAGGTCTACAAGGAGCACCGGGTGGCCGTCGAGGCCGCCGGGGCCGCTCTCCTGGAGATCTACGCCCGCAACGTCTTCCCCGAGATGAAGATCACCTGGGGCACGCACCCGAACAACATCGGCCACGAGGACTTCCTCGGCTGCTTCAGGTGCCACGACGGGAACCACGTCGCGGCCTCCGGAAAGTCCATCGCCTCCGACTGCGACTCGTGCCACAACATCCTCGCCCAGGACGAGACGAATCCGAAGGTTCTCGCCGACCTCGGTATCCACTAGACACGTGCCCCGCACCGCGCCTCCCCCGCCCCCCATCGCCACGATCGCGCGGCACATGACGTCCTCGCCCGCGACGATCGAGGCGAGCCGGTCCCTGGCGGAGGCTCACCGGACGATGCGGCGGCACGGCATCCGGCACCTCCCCGTCGTGGCGGGCGGCAGCCTCGTCGGCATCCTCTCGCTCCGGGACCTCCACCTCCTCGAGACCCTGCGCGACGTCGATCCCGAGAAGGTGAGCGTGGACGAGGCGATGACTCGCAGCCCCTACACGGTCGAGCCGGGGGCCTCCGTCGAGACGGTCGCCCGGACCCTGGCCGAGAACAAGTGGGGCTCGGCCGTCGTCGTCGACGACGGGAAGGTCGTCGGCATGTTCACGACGACCGACGCGCTGAAGCTCCTCGGCCGGCTGCTCCGGAACGAGCGCCTTCGCGCCGCGCGGGTCCGCCGCCTTCGCCGCAAGCGCGCCGGGCTTTCGGAGTAGCGGTCCCCCACTCCTCCGCCGCGGAAGGGGTGCGAAGCAGGGGAAACCCGAGGCCGGGTTTCCCCTATCAGTCTTCAGATCCAGCCGCGCCGGAAGGCCACCGCGATGGCCTCGACCTGGCTGTGCACCTCGAGCTTGCGGAGGATGTTCTGGATGTGGTTCCGCACCGTCGCGTGCGAGAGGTTGAGCTTCGCCGCGATGTTCAGGGCGGCATAGCCGTTCGAGAGGAGGACGACGATCTCGCGCTCCCGGGCGGTCAGGGGCGACACCGAGAGGACGGGATCCGCCTTGGGCGAGTCGGCGGCGGGACGCGCCGCCGTGCGGAGCGAGGCCACGAGGCGCTCCAGCTCCGCCGGCTCGCCGCGCTCGACGAGGTGCATCAGGCAGCTGACGGTCTTCCCGGCGGCCGGAAGCGGCACGACGCGGACCTTGACCTTCAGGGAGCCGCCCCGCTTGCGCGCGATGTCCATGAGGAACGGCTCCACGCTCGCCCCGTCGATGGCCGACCGCATGATCGCGCAGTCGCGCATGCAGTAGAGGTTGCCGAAGGGGTCGCGACCGGCGAGGACCGAGAAGCAGGCCTTCCCGAGGACCTCGTCAGCCGTCCATCCGAAGAGCTTTTCCGCCGCGCTGTTCCAGTAGATGAGCCGCTCGTTCCGGTCCATCGCGAAGGCGGCCGTCTCCGCCCCCGCGATGAGGTCGAGCGCGTCCACCGCGGGCAGTTCTACCGAGGCCATGAGAAGGCGTTTTTACCACGCTTTTCCATGATCAGGATGCTTCAGACCAATCGGCCGATCAGCCGCACGGCGCCCGGCGGGCGATCACGACCGTGTCGGGCGACTCGCCCGGATTCCACGTCTCGCCCTCCATCCCTCCATGGATCGACTCGACGGCGAGCCCGGCGGCGGCGAGGGCTGCCTCGAGCTCACCCCGCCGGTACCCCCGCAGGACGACGCTCCGGGTCTCCATCACCTCGACGGGAACCTCGTCCCCCGGGCGCCAGGCGAGGGTCGTGGGGGTGAAGAGAACCGTTCCGTCCGGCCGGGGGTCCATCAGCCGGAGGAAGACGACGGGACCCGACGGGCCCTCCCGGACGGTCGCGGGGAGGGCGCGGATTCCCCGCTCGAAGATCCGGTCGTAGTTCAGGAGCTGGATGAGCAGGCCGGCCCCCGCCGCCAGGCGTCCGGAGACGCCCCCGAGGAAGGCCCGCAGCCTTTCCGGCTCGGCCAGGTTCGGCAGGGTGTTCCCGAGACAGACGGCGCCGCCGAAACCCTCCGGCACGAGCCCGCCGATCTCGGCCAGATCGCCCTCGACGAATTCCGCCCGCCCGTCCGCGGTGCGCCGGGCCTCGGCGAGCTGCGCCGCGGACCGGTCCACGCCGGTGACCTCGAACCCGAGCGACGCGAGGAAGACCGCGTGCTCTCCGGTGCCGCAGCCGAGATCGAGGACCCGGCGATTGGGCCCCCTCTCCAGCACGGACCGGAGGAGCGGCTCCTCCCGCCGGAGACGCTCGGGCCAGGCGACGAGCCGCCGGTAGCCGAGGCGGGCAAAGGGATCGTCCGGCGGACCCGTCACGCGGGACCCGGATCAGACCAGCTTCGCGCTCAGCCGGATCTCCGCGCCCGTGAACAGGTTCGAGATGGGGCAGCCCTTCTTGGCCGCCTCCGCCTGTTCCTGGAACGCGGCCGGGCTGATGCCGGGCACGACGGCCTCCGTCACCAGCTCGATGACCGGGATCCGGAAGCCCTCGGGACGCTTCTCGAGGTGGACCTTCGCGGTCGTCGAGACCCGGGTGGGCGTGTGCCCCGCCGAGGCCAGGCCGTGCGAGAGCGCCATCGAGAAGCAGCCGGCATGCGCGGCGGCGGCGAGCTCCTCCGGATTCGTGCCGGCGCCTTCCTCGAAGCGCGACAGGAAGGAGTAGGCGCCTTCGAACGCCCCGCTCCCCAGCTTCATCCTTCCCTTGCCGCCCTTCAGGTCACCTTCCCATACGGCGGACGCGGTCCTCGTCGGCATGTCGAACTCCTTTCGTCTCTCCGGCGCGGACCCCCGGCCCGCGCCCGGCGGATTATGACCTCTGGAGGAAGAGCAGGACGGTGATCCCGAAGCCGATCGCGACGACGGCCACCCGGGCCCGGTCCCTGCCGATCCGGCGCGCGAAATGAGCGCCCGCATACCCGCCGACGGCGGCGCCGACGATCATGACGAGGGCGACGGGCCAGACGACCGCGCCGCGCACGATGAAGTAGCCCGCGGCGACGCTGTTGATGCAGATGCCGAAGAAGTTCTTCAGGCCGTTCATCGCGTGGATGTCGGTCAGCCCCAGGAAGCCCAGGATGACGAGCATCAGGATCCCGATGCCGGCGCCGAAGTACCCGCCGTAGACGGCGACCGCGAACTGCAGCGCCCAGGCCGTCGCCCAGCGCGAGACGTCGGGCGGATCCGCATGGTCCGCGTGCCCCTGCCGCCGGGCGGAGAGCACCTGGAACAGGAAGAGGAGCGTCGCGAACAGGACGAGGAACGGGGCGAGGCGCGCGAACGTCCGTTCCGGCGTCAGGAGGAGGAGGACCGATCCCAGGGCGCCCCCGGCGAGGCTGGGGACGAGCAGCGTCTTCAGCCACCGCCGGTGGGCGTTCACCTCCCGCCGGTAGCCGGCCAGGCTCGTCGCCGCCCCGGGGAGCAGCGCGACCGTCGACGTGGCGTTGGCCTGGATGGCCGGCATGGCGAGGAAGACGAGGGTCGGGAACGTCATCAGCGTGCCCCCGCCGGCGAGAGCGTTCATGATGCCGCCCGCCGCCGAGGCCGCGACGAGGGCGGCGACGTGGCCCGGCGTCACCGGGGGGCCCCCGCGCCCCGCCCCGTCAGGGCGTAGACCGCGAACGTCCCCAGCCAGTGGCCTCCTTCGTAGGGGGCGCCCGCGAGGGCCTACAGGCCCGCGGCCAGGTGCCTCGTCGAGGCCCCCCGGAGCGCGGCGACCCGGGGGTCTCCCGGCGGGAGCCCGGCCGCGATCCCCTGGAGCATCCAGGCGCGACTCAGGTTCAACCCGCCGAGGTGCGCCAGCT
>DAOMFB010000013.1:0-19061 GCA_035429585.1 Thermoanaerobaculia bacterium | reverse complement strand
CGTTGAGGCTGCGCAGCACGCGCTGGACCATCGCCTGCTGGTCGGCGGTGTCGAGGATGGTGAAGAGCTGCGGCAGCCCCGCGTCGTTGTGGTGGATGCGCAGCATGCGGTTGCACAGGCCGTGGAAGGTGCCGACCCACATGCCGCGCACGTTGATCGGCAGCATGGCCGAGATGCGCGTGAGCATCTCCTTCGCCGCCTTGTTGGTGAACGTGACGGCGAGGATGCCCGCCGGGCTCACGCTGCCGGTCTGGATCAGCCACGCGATGCGCGTGGTCAGCACGCGCGTCTTGCCCGATCCGGCGCCGGCCAGGATCAGTGCGTGCTGCGGCGGCAGCGTGACGGCGGCGAGCTGTTCGGGATTGAGATTGGCGAGGAGGGACATGCGCGGCGGGGGCGGGAGGGCCGAGTACTCCACCTCCCCCGCCGCCCACTTCCGCGGCTCGTCCTCGAAGAGCTGGAGGGCGAGCGGCGCCGAGAGGAGCTCGCGGGAGGCGCGCTTGTCGACGACGGACGCCACGTCTCCCGCCTCGTTCAGCGTCACCCGGTACCGCGCGTTCTCGAGCGCCGTCGAGGAGACCGAGAGCTCCCCTGCGGCGGCGGGGGGTTCGGCGGGGCGGACGTCGAAGACCGAGAAGGAGAGCGGCGCGACGGAGGCGACGAAGACGACCTTCGCCGCGTCTCCGTCCGCTCCCGCGAGCTGCGCCGGGACCTCCCGACCCTCCGGACCGGTGACCCGGACCCCCCTCGGGAGGCCGTTCGGGAAGCGGACCGACGCTTCGACGACGTCCTCGCGGGCCGTCCCGAGCGGGTTGAAGACGACGAGCGCCACGCCGGCTCCCCGCGTGTCGAGCGCCCGGGCGACGGAGCCGACGGAGGTCGAAAGGACGTCGGCGAACTGGTTCGTGGCGATCGCCTCGTCGTTCCAGGAGAAGACGTAGGCCTCGGGGAGGCTCGTCCCGGTCAGGTCGTCGTGGAACTGGTGCCAGAGGACGCGCGTCCACGCCTCGCGGAGCGCCTCCCTCGGCCAGCTCGCCCCGCCGAGCCACGACGCGGCGACCGCCGCCCCTTCGGCCGCCGCGGCGAGGCGCTGGTTGCGCCGGTTGAAGCTCTTCATCGCCGCCTGCGACGTGTAGCAGCCGGCCCCGTGCGACGTGAGGAGGAACTCCCCCCGGTAGCGCGGGAGTCCCGCCAGCCCCTTCCCGCCGTCCGTCGCCATCAGGTCCCGCGCGAGCTGGTCGGGGGCCGTGGAGAGGACCTTGAGCGGTCCCGGTCCCCGCAGGCTCTTCTCGAGGTTCGCGACGGAGGCCTCGTCGGGCGCCATCCCGACGTCCCCCGTCCCGAAATACCTCATCGCCGCGGGCAGCCCCGAGGTGGCGAGCTGCCGGTCGATCGTGGCGTAGACGTCGGGGTCGAGGGTCAGGTTCCCCTTGACGGGCGCGGCGTAGTCCCCCGGGTTGATCGCCGCGACGAGCGTCGAGCCGTCGACCCCTTCCCAGAGGCCGACGTCGAACGGGATCCTGATGGACGAGCCCCAGGTCAGCTTCTGCGTGGAGAAGGAGAAGAGCCCGCTGTGCGCCGCGACCGAGGGGAGGGCCGCGCCGAAGCCGAAGCAATCGGGAAGGTAGACGTCGCGCGACGTCACGCCGAGCTCGCGCCGGAAGAAGCCGTTTCCGTAGAGGGCGTGGCGGATCAGCGACTCGGGAGAGGGGACGTTCGGGTCGACGGCGTCGACCCAGCTCCCGGCCACCCGCCAGCGGCCCGCGCGGACGTAGGCCCTCAGCCGCTCCCACTCGGCCGGGTAGTACTCCTTCACGAGGGCGTACCGGAACGCCCCCTCGAAGCTGAAGACGTAGCCGGGGTACTTCTCGAAGAGGGCGAAGTTGTCCCGGAGAGTCGCCGGAAGGAAGTCCTCGATCGTGTCCTGCACGGTCCAGCGCCACTGCGTGTCGAGGTGCGCCGTCCCGACGACGTAGAGCGTCCGCGCGGGAGGCTCCGCGGCCGAAAGCGGCAGCGCCGGAAGGACGAGAACGAGCGCCCGGAGGAGGTTTCGCATCGGGGTCTCCCTTCGGGAATTCGCGGAGCCGGTCACGGAGCGGCCTCGCGGACGAGGCGGACGACGGACGCCTCGTCCGGAGCCGCGAGAAGCGCCTCGCGGAACCCGTCGTCCACGAGGCGGCGGGAGAGCGAGGCGATGAGGCGGAGGTGGGCGTCGCCCGGGGCGCTCTCGGGCACGGCGATGAGGATCGCCATCCGGACCGGCTCCTCGTCTCCCGGCTCCCAGAGGAACGGGGCGCCGGGCTTCAGGAGCGCGACCGAGGTCGCGCGGACGGCGGCCGAACGCGCGTGCGGCAGGGCGACGCCGAAGCCCACCGAGGTGGGCGCGGTCTCCTCCCGCCGCCAGACGGCCTCCTCCAGCTGGTCGGGATCCTCGACGCGCCCGGCCACGTGCAGCAGGTCGACGAGCTCCCGGACCGCCTCCTCGCGGGTCGCGCTCCGGGATCGGAGCTTCACGGCCCCTTCGAGCGCCACGGCGAGGTCCTCCTTCGAGGAGGCGAAGCGATCCAGCAGGGCCGCCACCTCGGCGCCGCCCTCGAGCGAGAGGGCCCCGTCGAGGAGGGCGCGGCACTCGGCGAGCGTGGCGCGGGCGAGGGCCGACTTCACCGCCGGGATTCCCGGCGCCGCGAGGCTCAGCTCGTCGAGGCCGAGCCCCGCGAGAAGCGGCGCGGCCAGCGGGTCTCGACCCACTTCGCCGCAGAGGCCGATCCACCGCCCCGCGCGGCGCGCCTCCTCGACGATCAGCCTCAGGATCCGGAGGAAGGCGGGGTGGCGGGGGCCGTAGAGGAACGAGACCTTCTCGTTGTCCCGGTCCGCCGCGAAGAAGTACTGGAGGAGGTCGTTCGACCCGATCGAGAAGAAGTCGGCCTCCGCCGCGAGCGCCGCGATCGCGAACGCCGCCGACGGGATCTCGATCATCGCCCCGACCTCGACGCCCGCGTCGTGCGCCACGCCCTCCCGCCCGAGCTCCGCCGAGACGCGCCGCACGAGCGCGCGGACCGCCCGGATCTCCCCGGCCGTCGCGACCATCGGGACGAGGATCTTCACCTTCCCCGCCGCCGAGGCCCGGAGGATCGCGCGGAGCTGGGCGGCCACGATCCCTTCGAGCTCGCCGTACGTCCGGACGGCCCGGTAGCCGAGGAAGGGGTTCTTCTCGCGCGGGAGGCCGAGGTACGGGATCGGCTTGTCCCCGCCGGCGTCGAGCGTCCGGATGATCACCGGCCGCCCCCCCGCCATCCGCGCCGCCTCCGCGTAGACGTGGAACTGCTCCTCCTCGGACGGAGGCTCGCGCCGGTTCATGAAGAGGAACTCCGTCCGGAAGAGGCCGATCCCCTCGGCGCCGTTCGCGAAGGCGAGCCGGACGTCCTCGAGCGAGGCGACGTTCGCCCCCACCTCGACCCGCCGTCCGTCGGCCGTCCGCCCCGGCGCCGACCGGAACGCGTCGAGCTGCCGCCGGATCGCGGCGAGCTTCTCCGCCTCCCCCTCGTAGAAGCGGACGACGGGAGGCGGCGGGTCGACGACGACGAGGCCCCGCTCGCCGTCGACGACGACCTCGCTGCCCGCCGGGATCGACGCCGCGGCGGGGCCGAGCCCCGTCACGCAGGGGATCCCCGCCGCCCGGGCGAGGACGACCGTGTGCGACGTCCGGCCGCCCGCGGCCAGCGCGATCCCCTTGAGCCGGCTCCGGTCGAGGGAGAGGAAGACCGAGGGGGGCAGGTCGTCGGCGACGACGACGGCCTCGCCCCGGAGCGCGAGCGGGGCCCCGGGCTCCTCGCCGCCCAGGGCGCGGTCGAGCTGCCCGGCGAGGTCCTGGAGGTCGAGCGTCCGCTCCTCCAGCGAGTCGCTCCCGGACGCCCGGAGGATCCCGGAGAAGTGGCTCGTCGTGGCCCGGACTGCGCGGCGGGCCGAGACGCCGTTCGACCGGATCTCGTCCTCGATCCGCGACCGGTACTCGGGATCCTCGAGGATGGAGAGGTGCGCGGCGAGGATGGCCCGCTCCGTGTCGTTCGCGGCGCGCTCGGCCCGGGCGCGGAGGGCCCCCCTCGTGGCGGCGAAGGCGCGGGAGAGCGCCGCGATCTCCTCGGGGGAGGTCCCGGGCCGCTCGGCGCTCTCGTGCGCGGGACGCTCGTCCGCCCCGACGGGGACGGCGCGGCTCCGCGCGATGCCGCCGCTCGCCCGGACGCCCCGGAGGAGACGGGACTCCCCTCTCGAAAGGGCCCTCGGGAGGGGCGCCGCCGCCTCCGTCGGATGAGCGGGCGAGGGGAGGGGCTCCTCCGAGAGCGGGAGGTCGTCGCGGAGAAAGCGGCGAAGCGCGTCGGCGGCCGCCTCGGCGCCCGCGCCGTCGATCCGGAGCACGCAGGGGTCCTCGTGCCGCGTGAGGGTGGCGACGAGGGCGAGGGTGCTCTTCGCGTTGGCCGTCCGGCCGCTCCGGAGGTTCACGAACGTGGCCGACCCGGGGAACCCCTGCAGCGCGGCGCGCAGGAGGCTCGCCGGCCGGGCGTGAAGTCCGCCGGGGACCGGAAAGTCGAACGCGACCTCGACCGGCACGGCCCCGGCGCCCTCAGCCCGCGAGCCCCGCGAGGATCTTCTCGGCGTTCCGGATCGTCTCCTGGACGGAGACCTCGACGACGCGCTTCCCCTCGAACCGCTCCCGGTCCCGGATCGCGATCCCGGCGGCGAGGAGCACGACGTCCGCGCCCGCCACCTCGTCCGCGGAGAGCCCGTTCTCGATCCCCATGGCCCCCTGCGTCTCGACGCGGATCGCGTGCCCGAGCTTCTTCGCCGCCCGCTCGAGCCGCTCGGCCGCCATGTACGTGTGGGCGATCCCCGTCGGGCAGGCCGTCACGGCGACGATCTTCACGGCAGTGCTCCTTCCTTCCGCGCCGCGCCCGCCGCGCGAAGCGCGTTCATGACGAGCGCGACGGTGATCGACCCGGCCGCGATCGCGGCGACGTAGGCGAGCCGGTTGTCGACGACGGGAAGGACGATCGGCCCGCCGTGCGGCGCGTGGTCGCCGACGCCGCCGAGCATCGCGACGACGGATCCCACCGCCGAGCCGAGCATGATCGTCGGGATCACCCGGACGGGGTCCGCCGCCGCGAAGGGAATCGCCCCTTCGGTGATCCCCACCATCCCCATCGCGAGCCCCGCCCAGCCCGCCTCGCGCTCCTCGGCGCTCCAGAGACGCTTCGAGACGAGCGTCGCGAGGCCGAGCCCGATCGGCGGGACGCAGATGGCGGCCGCGCACGCCCCCATCACCGCGTAGTTCCCCTGCTGGATCATCGCGGCGCCGAAGAAGAAGGCGACCTTGTTCACCGGCCCGCCCATGTCGAACGCGATCATGGCGCCGAGGACGAGGGCGAGGACGACGCTCGAGCCGGTGCTCATCACCTTGAGCCACGCGGAGAGCCACGTCATCGCCGCGCGGATCGGGCTCCCGAGGACCGCGAACATCACGAGGCCGACGGCGAGCGACGAGAGGACCGGGATGACCAGGATCGGCATGACCGGGCGAATGACCGCCGGGACCTTCATCTTCTTCAGCGCCCGGGCGGCGAACCCCGCGAGGAAGCCCGCGACGAGCCCGCCGAGGAACCCCGCCCCGGTCTGGTTCGCGACGGCGCCCCCGACGAACCCCGCGACGAGCCCCGGGCGGTCGGCGATGCCGAAGGCGATGTAGCCGCCGAGGACCGGGACGAGGAGCGAGAAGGCCGCCGTCCCGATGTCGAGGATCATCTTGAGGAAGGGCGCCCCGGAGAAGTCGGGGCCCGTCGCCGTCATCGGGACGAGGGCGATGGCGAGGGCGATCAGGATCCCGCCGCAGGCCACGAACGGGATCGCGTACGAGACGCCCGAGAGGAGGTACTGCCGTGTCCTTCCGAGGTGTGCCTGCACCGGCTCCCCCCGGGGCGGCCGCGGCGCCGCCCCGCACCGTTTCCGTGGACCGAAGCGACTGTAGCACCTGCCCCCCCGGGTCGAATGGAGGAGTGACTTGTCCGGCCCGCGGCGCTAGATTGGTTTCATGAGCACCGTCACGCAGCCGGCCGTCCTCCACGGCGCCGCCCGGTGGGGCTTCTGAGACTGGTGGATCGACCGGAAGACCCGCGGGGTGCGCGACGAGGAGAACCAGCTCGACGCCGAGGTCTTCCGGACGATCTCCGTCGGGACGGGCCTCCCGCCCATCCACCAGAAGTCCACCTTCGCCTTCCACAGCGTGAGGGACGGCGCCGACCGCTTCCTCGGGATGTCGAAGGGGGGCGAGCGCCCCTACGCGCGGATCTACACGCGCCTCGGGAACCCGACGACCGAGTACCTCGAGCGGGTCCTCTTCCGCCTCGAGGCGCAGCACGTCATCGACAAGGCGCTGGCCGAGGACGAACGGGAGCCGACGATCGGCTGCCTCATCACCAGCTCGGGCATGGGCTCGATCTCGGCGCTCGTGCTGGCACTGGCGAAGGCGGGCGACGCCGTCCTCGCGGGGAACATCTACGGCTGCACCGACAGCCTTCTCCGGAACATGTCGAAGTTCGGGGTCCAGGCCGTCTTCTGCGACATGGGGAACCTCGCGGCCGTGGAGGCCGCCCTCGAGGAGCACCCGAACGTCAGCGCCGTCCTCCTCGAGTCCCCCGAGAACCCGACGCTCCGCCTCGCGGACATCGAGGAGATCTCGCGCCGGACCGAGCCGCGGGGCATCGCCCTGATCGTCGACAACACCTTCTGCTCCCCCTACCTGCAGCAGCCGTTCCGCCTCGGCGCCGACTTCGTCGTCCACTCGCTGACGAAGTTCATCAACGGGCACTCCACGTCGGTCGGCGGCGCCGTCCTCGGCCCCTTCCGCTTCATGAAGGAGGAGCTCTTCCCCTGGTACAAGGACCTCGGCTCGACCCCCTCCCCCTTCGACTCCTGGCTGAACTCCATGTCGGTCCAGAGCCTCGCCGTGCGGCAGGAGGCCGAGAGCGCCTCGGCGGCGCGGATCGCCGCGTTCCTCCGGCACCACCCGAAGGTGGAGCGCGTCTCCTACCCCGGCTTCCCCGACTTCCCGCAGGGGGACGTCGTGAAGAAGCAGATGAGGAACGGCGGCTCGCTCGTCAGCTTCGAGGTGAAGGGGGGCGCGCCGGCCGGCGAGCGGCTGATGAACTACTTCGCCCGGAAGGACACCCCGATGGAGCTGGCGGTGAGCCTCGGGGCGACCATCAGCTACATCGAGCACCCGGCCTCGATGACGCACGCCGTCGTCCCCGAGGCCGACCGCCTCGCGCGCGGCATCACCCCCGGCCTCATCCGGATGTCGGTCGGCCTCGAGGGCCCCGACATCCTGATCCACCACCTCGACCGCGGCCTGAACGTCCCCGCGTGAGGGAGGCCGTCCTCCGCCGCGCCGATTCGGCAGAGGACGTCGAGACGGCGCGCGCCCTCTTCCGGGAGTACGAGAGAGGTCTCGGGATCAGCCTCTGCTTCCAGAACTTCGCCGAAGAGGTGGCGGGCCTCCCCGGCGCGTACGCGCCCCCCGAGGGCCGCCTCCTCCTCGCGTTCGTGGAAGGGCGCCCCGCGGGATGCGTCGCCCTCCGGAAGGAGAGGGACGGCGTCGCGGAGATGAAGCGGCTCTACGTCCGGCTCGCCTTCCGCGGCATGAGGCTGGGCCGTCGGCTGACGGAGAGCGCCCTCGCCGAGGCGGAGGCGATCGGATACCGCGCCGTCCGCCTCGACACCCTCTCGACGATGCGGGAAGCCCAGGCCCTCTACCTCTCGATGGGCTTCACCGACATCCCGCCGTACAACGACCACCCGGTCGCGGGGACGCGGTTCCTGGAGAAGCGGCTGTAGGCGTCGCCGGACGCCTCGACCGGCGCCTCACGGAGCCGACGTCGCCGATCGGATCCAGGCGTCGATCCTCTTCTCGAGGATCGGGAGGGTGACCGTGCCGCCGGACAGGACCCTGTCGTGGAACGCCCGGACGTCGAAGCGCGGCCCGAGCGCCTCCTCGGCCCGCTTCCGGAGCTCGCGGATCTTCAGCTCCCCCGTCTTGTAGGCGAGGGCCTGCCCCGGCCAGGAGATGTACCGGTCGGTCTCCGTCGTGCATTCGTGCAGGGAGAGCGCCGTGTTCGCCGCCAGGTAGTCGATCGCCTGCTGCCGGCTCCAGCCCATGGCGTGGAGGCCGGTGTCGACGACGAGGCGGCACGCCCGCCACATCTCGTAGGTCAGCCGTCCGAACTGGCTGTACGGATCGGCATAGAGGCCCATCTCCAGCCCGAGCCGCTCCGCGTAGAGCGCCCACCCCTCGCCGAAGGCGTCGATGTAGAGATGACGCCGGAAGTTCGGCAGCTCCGCCATCTCCTTGGCGAGCGCGATCTGGAGATGGTGCCCGGGCACGGCCTCGTGGAGCGTCAGCGCGTCGAGGACGTAGAGGGGGCGGGTCTCGAGGGCGTACGTGTTGACCCAGTAGGTGCCGGCCCTCTTCCCGTCGAGCGGCGCCGGGACGTAGCGTCCTCCGGTGTACTTCGGGGCGATGTCGGCCGGAACGGGCTCGACGCCGTACGGCTGCCGCGGGAGCCTCCCGAAGAGCGACGGCAGCCGGCCGTCGATCTTCTTGGCGGTGAAGGCCGCCTGCTTCAGCAGCTCCTCCGGCGTCTTCGCGTAGAAGCGCGCGTCCGTCCGGAGGAATTCCAGGAACCCGGCGAAGCTCCCCTCGAAGCCGGCCTGCCGGATCACCGCCTCCATCTCCGCGCGGATCCGCCGCACTTCCGCGAGCCCCGTGGCGTGAACCTGCTCGGGCGTCAGATCGAGCGTCGTGAAGCGGCGGACGAGGAACCCGTAGTACTCCGTCCCGCCCGGGAGTGCCGACGCCCCCACGCTCGACCGGGCGCCGGGGATGTACTCCCGGGTCATGAACTCGAGGAACGCCGCGTAGGCCGGAAGGACCTTCTCCCGGATCGCCGCCGCCCCCGCCGACTTGAGCCGGGCCCGGTCGGCCTCCGGGACGCCCGGCGGAAACGAGGCGAAGGGGGCGTAGAGAGGGCTCTTCTCGGGCGACGCGACGATCTGCGCGCGGATCGGCCCGTCGTAGCCGGCCAGCACGGCGCGCGGGAGGGTCCACCCCGTCCGGAGGCCTTCGCGCAGGAGGTCGGTGTTCTGGCGCGAGAACTCGGGGAAGGCCCCCAGACGCGCGATGTAGTTCTCGTAGTCGCGGGTCGTGGCGAGCGGCACCTCGTCGGCCAGCCGGGCGAACTCGGTGTGGAACCCGCTGTCGGCGCTGATCGGGAACCGGTAGGTCCGGAGCTCGAAGGCTCGGATCGCGTCGTCCAGCTCCCCGAGAAGGAGAACCCGGCTCTCGCCGTCCGCCGCGCCGAGCCCGGCCGGGTCGATCTCGAGCAGGCGTTTCCGCAGCTTCCGGCGTTCGGCGTCCCGCCGCGCCTCGTCGGCCACGCCGACGGAAGGGAGCCGGCCGTCGAAGCGGTGGTCCCCGACCGCGGTGGCGAAGAGCGGGTCCTCCCGAAGCCGAAGCTCCCAGTCGTCGTCCAGGAGCGCGTGCAGCCGCGACGCCGCCTCCGCCCTTTCCGGCGAAGGGGCCGCGGCCGGCTGAAGCAGCGGGGAAAACAGAAGCCAGCAGAGGACCGTCCGGAACCCCACCACGCCCCCCTTTCGGTGCGAGGGCCATGATAACGGCGGATTCGTCCGGCCGGCGCAGCCCTTCAGAACGGCAGTTCGTCGTCGTCGAGGCCGAAGTAGTGGCCCAGCTCGTGCACGACGGTGTCCTTGATCTCCCGCACGGCCTCCCGGTTGTTCTCCGTGCAGCGGAGGATCGGGCCGCGGAAGACGGCGATCTCGGGGGGCAGCCCCGGAAGGTCGGACAGGAGCATCTCCGTCCGCTTCGGCCCGCGGTAGATGCCGAAGAGCTCCTCGTCGTCTGGGGTGTCGGTCAGGACGTAGTCGTCCTCCGTCGGCTCCTCCTCGACGGCGATCACCACGTTCTCGAGGCGGTCCTTGAACTCCTTCGGCAGCTCCTCGAGCGCCGCCTCGACCAGCTTCTCGAACGCCGCCATCGTCAGGCGGGGCGGGCGTCCGGCGCGGCGTCCCATCGTCACGGCGTCCCGAAGAGCCGCCGGAAGTTGGCGGTCGTGACGGCGGCGACCTCGGCCGGGGCGACGCCCTTCACCGCCGCCAGCCGCTCCGCCGTCCTCGGGAGGAGCGACGGCTCGTTCGGCTTCCCCCGGTAGGGGGCCGGCGCGAGATAGGGGGCGTCGGTCTCGACGAGCATGGCCTCGAGCGGGAGGGCGCCCGCCGAGGCGCGGACGTTCTCGGCCGCCTTGAAGGTGATCATCCCGGAGTAGGAGACGAGGTAGCCGAGGGCGATCGCCCGACGCCCCGTCTCGACGTCGGCGCAGAACGAGTGGAGGACGCCGCGGAAGGCGCCGGGGGCGCCGGGGTACTCGGCCTCGAGAATCGGGAGAAGGTCCGTTTCCGAGTTCCGGTTGTGGAGGAGGACCGGGAGGTTCCTCTCCCGGGCGAACCGGAGCTGGGCCGAGAGCGCCCGCTTCTGGACGTCGCGCGGCGAGTGGTCGTAGTGGAAGTCGAGGCCGATCTCCCCGACCGCGACCACCTTCTTCGAGGCGCAGAGCTCGTCCATGAGCCGGAGATCCTCGTCCTCGTCGAAGTCCTTCGCCTCGTGCGGGTGCACCCCGACGGCCGCGAAGACGCCGCCGTACGCCTCGGCGATCCCGACGGCGAGGCGCTGGTCCGCGCGGCACGTGGCGGGGACGAGGATCCGGGTGACGCCCGCGTCCCGGGCGCGCGCCACGAGGTCCGCCGCCTCGGCCGACGACGGCGGGCGCGGGCGCCCCGCCGTCGTCCCGCCGTCGAAGACCATCGTCAGATGGCCGTGGGAGTCGGCCAGTTCGTCCATGGTCAGCGGGGCGTGACGACCGGCCGCCCGCCGTGGCTGTAGAACTCGAGGATCTTCTGCCACGCCTCCGGGCCCCTGTCGGCGCCCGAGAAGAGGCGGAGGTCCTCGGGACCGATCAGCCCCTCGTCGACGAGGTACTGCCAGTCGAGCAGGTCCTCCCAGAACTCCCGTCCGACGAGGATGACCGGGATCCGGTCCATCTTCGTCGTCTGGATCAGCGTCAGCGCCTCGAACAGCTCGTCGAGCGTCCCGAACCCGCCCGGGAAGGCGACGAGGGCCTTGGCCCGGACGAGGAAGTGCATCTTCCGGATGCCGAAGTAGTGGAAGAGGAAGCAGAGGCCCGGGGTGATGTAGGGGTTCGGCACCTGCTCGTGCGGAAGGCCGATGTTCAGGCCGATGCTCTTGGCGCCGACGTCCGAGGCCCCACGGTTCGCCGCCTCCATGATCCCCGGCCCTCCGCCCGTCGTCACCACGAAGTCGCAGAAGCCGCCCGCCTGGCAGGTGGAGGAGACGATCCGGGCCAGCTCCCGGGCCTCGTCATAGAAGCGGGCCTTCGCGGCCACCCGGCGGGCGGTCTCGAGCCCGCGCACGGCCGCGGGGTCCCGGGGGGCCGCGGCCACCTTCGCCTCGGCCTCGACGACGCGCGCCGCGGCGAGCTCCTTCTCGACGATCCGGGTCCCCCCGAAGATGACGATGGTGGAGCGGATCCCCTCCTCGCGGAGGGCCATCTCGACCTTCTCGAGCTCGAGCTGCAGGCGGATGCCGCGCAGCTCCGGGCGGGCGAGGAACCCGGGGTCGAGGTAGGCCTCGAGGTAGGACGGCGAGGCGAGGATCTTCGCGAGGCTCTCCTCGGCGCCGTTTTCCCGCGCGATCCGGGGGTCCTCCGGGTCGTCCTTCATCCGGTCACTTGACCTTCGCGCCGGACGGGACCGCAGGGTCGACCATGAGGAGCGAGGGCTCGCCGGTCTCGGGCATCGTCGCGGCGAGGATCATCCCGTTCGACTCGATCCCCATCAGCTTCGCCGGGGCGAGGTTGTAGACGAAGGCGAACTTCTTCCCCACGAGCTGCTCCGCCGCGTAGGCCGTGGCGATCCCGCCGACGATCGTCCGGAGCTCGTCGCCGAACCTCACCGACATCTTCATCAGCTTCTTCGACTTCTCCACCTTCTCGGCGGCGATCACCTCGCCCACGCGGAACTCGATCCGCGCGAACTCGTCGATGGAGATCCGCGCCGCCTGCGGCGTCGCCGGGGGCGGGGTGGGAGCGGAAGAGGACATCGCGGTGGGAACGACCGGGGATTGCGCAGAGAGTGAATCAGGCGAAACCGCCGCCGGAGAAGTGCCTGAAGGCGCCGGAGCGCCCTCCGGGGCCTTTCCCTTCGAAGAACCGGTGCTGTTGTCCATCGTGGCTGTCGTCTCCTTTTTCGAATGGGGCTGACCCGCGCCTCTGGAAGCGAAGAAAGCCTTCGGGTCCGCCCTCGGGAAGAGGGGCGGCGCCGGCTCGAGCGGGACGCCGAGCGGGAGCAGACCCCACGCGAGATCGCGCGGCGTCACGTCGGACGCTCTTTTCGGACAGCCGAGGCGGCGGAGGACCTCTCCGGCCGTCTCCGGCGCGATCGGCGCGAGGAGCGACGCGGCGACGCGGAGCCCCTCGAGGCAGTTGTGGTGGATCCGGTGGAGCGCCGGCGTCACCCCGTCGGCCTTCGCCAGCTTCCAGGGCTCCTTCGCCGCGATGTAGCCGTCGATCGTCTTCAGGAGGGACCGGATCGCCCCCGCGGCGTCCTGGAGGCGGTACCCCTCGAAGGCCTCCCGCCATGCGGCGGCCGCCCCCTCCGCGGCGCGCTTCACCTCGTTGTCGTCGCACCGCTCCGACGGGGTCCGGCCGCCGAAGGCGTCGGCCGCCATCCGCACGGCGCGCGACAGGGTGTTCCCGAGGCCGTTCGCCAGGTCGGCGTTGTAGGCCGTCAGGAAGGCCTCGTCCGAGAAGTTCGCGTCCTGCCCGAAGGTCATCTCCGAGACGAGGTGCCACCGGAGCGCGTCGACGCCGAAGGAGGCGACCAGCTCGTCCGGGCGGACGACGTTCCCGACCGACTTCGACATCTTTCGGGCGTCCTTCAGCCACCACCCGTGCCCGACGACCTGCGTGGGGACCGGGAGCCCCGCCGACATCAGGAAGGCGGGCCAGTAGACCGCGTGGAAGCGGAGGATGTCCTTCCCGACCACGTGGACCGCCTGCGCGTCGCTCCCGGCGGCCGGCCAGAAGGCGCGGAAGAGCGTTTCGTCCCGTCCGCCGAACCCGAGCGCGCTGACGTAGTTCGTCAGGGCGTCGAGCCAGACGTAGACGACGTGCCCGGGATACCCCGGGAACGGGATCCCCCACGAGATCGTCGTCCGCGAGACGGAGAGGTCCTTGAGCCCCGCCGCGACGAAGGAGCGGACCTCGTTCAGCCGGGACTCCGGGAAGACGAAGGGCGCGCCGCGGGTCCGGTCGTCGTACAGCGCGAGGAGCGGCTTCTCGTACTTCGAGAGACGGAAGAAGACGTTCTCCTCCTTCTCCCACTCGAGCTTCGAGCCGTGGACCGGACAGGCGCCCTCCGCGAGATCCTTCTCGGGGTAGAAGGCCTCGCAGGGGGGGCAGTACCACCCTTCGTGCGAGGCGAGGTAGAGGTCCCCCGCCGCCCCGATCCGGCGGATGATCTCCTCGACGCCGACGCGATGCCGCGCCTCGGTCGTCCGGATGAAGTCGTCGTTCGCGATGCCGAAGGAGCGGAAGAGCTCCCGGAAGCGCGGCGCGTTCCGGTCGGCCACCGCGACCGGCGCGATCCCCTCGCTGCGCGCGACTTTCTCGATGTTCTGGCCGTGCTCGTCGGTCCCCGTCAGGAACCGGACCGCGTCGCCGGTCAGCCGCCGGTACCGCGTCAGGACGTCCGTCACGACGGTCGTGTAGAGGTGGCCGATGTGGGGCCGGTCGTTGACGTAGTAGATCGGGGTCGTGAAGTAGCGGTGCGCCATGGGCCGCCGAAGGATAGCCCGAAGCGGCCGCCCTCAGCGCGGAAGGAGGCCGCGCCGGAGGAACGACACCCAGCGCCCGCGCCCGACGACGAGGTGGTCCTTCACCTCGATCCCGATCTCCCGGCCCGCCGCCGCGAAGCGGGCCGTCGTCGCGACATCGTCCGGCGACGGCTCGGGGTCTCCGGACGGGTGGTTGTGCCAGAGGACGACCCCCAGCGCGCCCGCGAGGATGGCCTGCCGGAAGAGGGGCGAGGGCGCCACGGCCGCGTGGGCGCCGCCCCCCGCGAAGACGACCGCGTTCCGGAGGAGCCGGTTCTTCGCGTCGAGGAGGAGCGCCCCCATCAGCTCGCGCGACTCGGCCGCGAGGAGGCGGTTCAGGTAGGCCGCGGCGGACTCCGGGTCGGAGAGGACGTCGCGCCCGGCGAGGTCGTCGCGCGCGATACGCGCCGCGATCTCGAGGACGGCCTTGAGGCGCGCCGCCTTCGCCGCGCAGACGCCGAGGGCGTGCGCGAGGAGGTCCGGCGGGCCGCGGCGGAAGAGGCCGTGGAGGCCCCCGTCGGCGAGGAGCTCGCGGGACAGCTCCAGGACGCCCCGCCCCGCCTTCCCCGTCCCGAGGATCACGGCGACCAGCTCCTCCTCCGAGAGCGCGGCGGAGCCCTTCGCGAGGAGCTTCCCGCGGGCCCGCTCCGAGGCCGGGAGGTCGGCGAGCCGGCCCCGCGTCGGCCCCCGCCGCCGCGGGGCGGTCACCGGGCGCCGAGCGCCATCGCGAAGGCGGAGAGCACGTCCGAGGCGCTCGTCCGGAAGACGCCCTCGGCCAGGGGGGCGATCGGCGTCGCTTCCGGGTTGATCTCGAACAGGTGCGCGCCGGACCGCGCCGCGAGGAGGCCGAGCGACGACGCGGGCGCCACGACCGAGGAGGTTCCGACGACGAGGAAGACGGCGCTCCCCTCGGCCGCCGCCTCCGCCTCGTGCCAGGCCGCCACCGGCAGGACCTCGCCGAACCAGACGACGTCGGGGCGGAGCAGCTCCGAGCAGAGGGGGCACTTCGGCGGGAGCGCCGCGAAGGGGGCGGGGGCCGCAGCCGTCACGGCGCCGCACCCGCTGCACCGGTCGCGCATGATGTTCCCGTGGAGCTCGATCGGGCGACGGCTCCCGGCGGCCTTGTGGAGGCCGTCGACGTTCTGCGTGATGAGGGTCATCCGCGGGAGGACGCTCTCCAGCCGCGCCAGGGCGAGGTGCGCCTCGTTGGGCCGGGCGGCCCGGACCTTCTCGCGCCGCCACTCGTAGAAGCGCCAGACCTTCACCGGATCGCGGGCGAACGCGCCGGGCGTCGCGAGGTCCTCGGCGCGGTGGCCCTCCCAGAGGCCGTCGGCGCCACGAAACGTGGGGAGGCCGCTCTCCGCCGAGACGCCGGCGCCCGTCAGGACCGCGAGGGGCCGTCCGGCGCGGAGGTCGGAGAGGTACGGGACGAGGGGGGACAGATCGACGCTCACCGGGGCGGCGCTCCTTCCGTCTTCAGCTGCGAGAGCGGGCGCGGCCGGTACGCGTCGGGCACCGTGAAGAGGGCCGCGTCGTCCTTCCCGAGGGGCCGCCGCTCGAGGATCGAGACCGTGCGCGTCGTGGTCGAGGTCGATCGGACCGGCGACGCCGGGGCGCCGCCGCCGGGTCCGGAGGCCTCGGCGAGCGCCTCGGCCGAGGCCTCGAAGCGGACCCGGACCGGGAGACCCGAGACCTTCTGGAGCTCCCGGCCGAGAGCCTCGCGGGCCTCGCCGCGGACGCGGACGAGCCGGAGCAGGTCGTCGAAGGGCGTCGGCGCGAGGCCTCCCTCCTCCAGGGTCTCCACGGTGCCCCGCGTCTCGTGCCGCACCCGGACGAGCCGCCCCGGCTGCGCCGCGACGAGGGTGTAGGTGCAGCCGACCGTCCAGCGCGCGGTCGGCGTCCCGCCGAGCGGCGGCCCGTCGCCGTCGCGCTCGACCCAGACGACCAGGTCCTTCGTCGCGGCCGGGGGCCCGTCGCGAGGGCCGGGCGGCGCCTGGAAGAGCTCGTCGAACTCCTCGCGCGAGAGCGGCGAGACGGTGGACTCGTCCGGGTCGAGGAGGAACAGGCTCGCGCCGTCGAAGAGCGCCGCCCGCGCGGTCACCCCGGGAAGCCGCGCTCCCGGCATGTCCCAGCGGGCCTTGCCGCCGGCGGTCACGACGGTCCCCTTCAGCGCCTGCTCGCGGGAACCGGTCGGCGTCAGGGAGCGCGTCGACTCCACGAGCTCGTACCGGACCAGCGTCGGCGGCGGGGCCGCGAGGGCGGCCGCTGCGGCGAGGATCAGGGCGAACCTCACGCGGCGATGATCGCACGCGTCCCCGGCTCCTAGAATGGGGCCGTGCCCGCCCCGCCGGCCTCCGCCGCGCGCCCCCCCCGGTTCGGCCGGATGAAGAAGGTCCGTCTCGCCGGCGACCCGGGCGCCGTCGCGTGGGTGGCGCGGACCCTCACGGCCGCGGGCCTCCTCGTGGAGCGGCTCGAGGAGGCGTCCCTCGAGGACCCGAAGGTCGTCGCCGTCTGGCCGACCGTCTGGGTCGTCCGCCCCGAGACCTTCCTCAAGCCGCCGGACCCGGCGCAGAAGCCGCTCCTCTACCGGATGCCGAAGCTCCCCCCCTGCCTCGTGGTCGCCCCGCCCAACACCGAGCTGGGCGAGGCGCTCGTCCGGCGCATCCCGGTCGCGTCGTTCGAGGTCGTCCGCGAGGGAGAGGACGCGTCCCTCCTCCCCGTCCGCCTCGAGCGGCTCCTCCTGCTCGACCGCCGCCGCTCGCAGCGCGAGGAGACGGCCTACCGCGAGCGGCTCCGGACCGAGGCGAAGCAGAACGAGATCCTCGCCTCCATCGCCCTCGCGGCCCGCGACTCGCTCGACCTGGACGAGGTCCTCGGCGCCGCCGGGGTCCTCCTCGGCACGCACCTCTCCGCCCACTCGGTGGAGATCTGGGTGCTGGAGGAGGGCGAGAAGATCTGCCACGTCTTCCACCACTGGCGGCCCGACCCGGCGCTTCCGGCCCCCGAGCGCTCCGAGCGGCCCCTGCCGGAGGAGGGCGCCTTCCGCCGCATCCTCGAGGACCGGGTGACGTACATCGTGGCGGACCGCGCGGAGCTGCCGGCGGACTCGGCCGAGTTCGCGGGCCTCGAGCAGCTCGGCGCCCTGAGCTTCGTCGGCATCCCCATCCACCGCGAGGCGGTCACCCTCGGCGTCCTCGGCCTCTCGTGGGAGGAGCCGCGCGCCTTCCCCCCCGAGGAGCTCCTCTTCTTCGAGCGGGTCTCGGACCAGCTCGCGCTCGCCATCCGCGCCGCCCACCTCTACGGCGACCTTCAGGAGCAGCTCGCCGCGCTCGCCCACGAACAGCGGCGGCGGGAGCTGGCCGACCGCGACCGCGAGCGCCTGACGGCCATGCTCGTCCACGACATGAAGAGCCCGCTCTCGGCCCTGACGGCCGCCCTCGAGCTGACGCGGGACAAGGAGCGGAAGGGGGGCGAGGAGCGCCTCGCCCGGATGCTGGACGGCTCTCTCGCCTCGGCCCGGGGCCTCCAGGGCCTCATCGAGGACGCCCTCCTCGTCTACCGCGGCGAGGACGCCCCCGACACTGAGAAGCGCCCCGCCGCGCCCGCCGAGGCGCTGGCGCTGCCGCTCGAGGAGGCGCGCTGGCTGGCGCAGGCGCGGCGCGTGACGCTCGAGACCGACGTCGACCCGAAGCTCCCGCCGGTGAAGATGGACGTGGCGATGTTCCGCCGGGCCGCGGCGAACCTCCTGGGGAACGCCGTGAAGTTCAGCCCCCCCCGGGGCGTCGTCACGGCGAAGGGCGAGATGGTGGCCGAGAACGGCCAGCGCTTCTTCCGGCTCTCGGTCGCCGACAACGGGCCCGGCTTCCCGGCGGCGGAGACGTCGCGGATGGCGACCCCCTATCTCCGCTTCTCGGGCTCGGAGAGCGTCCCCGGCACCGGCCTCGGCCTCACCGTCGTCCAGAAGGTCGTCCGCGCCCACCGCGGCCGGCTCGACGTCGCCCCGAACAAGCCGACCGGCGCCGTCTTCAGCCTCTGGATCCCGGCCTGACGCGCCGCGCCACCGAGCGCGTCCCGCCGGCGACGGACATTCTCTTGAGATTCAGTATCATCCCGGCCGTGGGAGGGAGCCGATGCCGGGACTGAGCCATCTGCCGCTTCACCCCTCGCTCGTCCACTTCCCGATCGCGGGGGCCTTCTTCGCGGCCGGCGCGCTCGCGCTCGCCTGGCTCCGCCCGAAGGAGCGCGACGCCGCCCTCGGCGCGGCCGTCCTCCGCCTCGCGGCCGCGGCGGCGGGAGGCGTCGCCGCGGCGGTGACCGGCTGGCTCTGGGCCGACAAGCTCGCCTATCTCGCCGGCGGCTGGGGACCGCTCCCCGGCCCGAAGGCCGTGGAAGGGCTCGCCCGGTGGCACGCCCTCCTCGCCTTCGCCTTTCTCGTCGCCGTCTCCGCAGCCCTGGCCCTGGCCTTCCGCGCCCGGCGCCGGGGCCTCTCCCCCGGGCCGGCGCTCCTCGCGGCGCTCCTCGCCGCCGCCCTCGTCGGCCTCGCCGGCCATCTCGGCGGGACGATGGTCCACGCCCCGCCCTTCCCCGACGACGAGCCGGCGAAGGCCGCCCCGAGGTGATCCGCCCCTACTTCTTCGGGACGAACGAGCGGATCTCGGCGATGAGGGCCTTGATCTGCTCCTCGCTCAGCTTCCGGCCGAACGACGGCATGTCCTCCCGCCCGCGGGTGATCGACCGGAGGAGCCGGTCGTCGGAGACGGACTCCTGCCAGCGCGGGTCGGCGAGATTGCGGGCCTTCTTCTTCCGCCCCTCCTCGGTCTGGGCGCGGCCGTCTTCGCCGTGGCAGACCGTGCAGTTGGCCTCCCAGAGCGCGGAGCGCTTCGGCTCCTCGGCGGCCGCCGGACGGAGGGGGACGGCGAGAAGAACGGCGGCGAGGACAGCATTCCTGCGAATCATCGAATCCTCCGAAACCCGGAAAGTGTAGCGGCAACGAGACGCTTTCTCTTCAGGAAAGGAACCATGCCCGAAACGAGAGCTCCCCGGCCCCCCCCCC
>DAOMFB010000012.1:0-19067 GCA_035429585.1 Thermoanaerobaculia bacterium | reverse complement strand
CTTTGGCGACGCGGGCCAGATGGGCCCGGGGTGTCTTTGCGGGTCTTCGGGGAGCTCGACGGGCCGTGCTCGATAGCGCCAGCCCGGCCTTGTTCAGCTCGTAGTCCGCCTCCAGCCGCATCCAGAACTCGGGGCTGGTACCCAGGGCTTCCGCGAGGCCGAGGGCGGTCGCTCCCGTGATCCGCTTGCGTCCGCGAACGATCTCGTTGATGGCCTGGAGCGGACGGCCCATGAGCCGCGCGAGGCCGGACTGGGTGAGCCCTCGCGCCCCGAGCTCCTCCGCAAGAACGTCTCCCGGGGGAATGGCCACATCGGGCCAGCTGCGTTCAGTCGCCATAGTGCTTGCTCACCTCCTCGACGCTCACGATCGTCCAGGCGTCGTTCTCGAAGCGGACGATCAACCGTTCTCTTTCCCCGAGCCGGATGGAATACTGGCCCTTCCGCTCACCCTTCAGCGGGTGAAAGTCCAGAGAGCGAAGTGCGAAAAGGTCTCGTCCGTCCCGAGCGGCCCAGAGCGTGTTGATTCGCTGGATGTACGTGCGGCCCACCTTCGGGCCCCATTCGCGCTGCGCGAGACGAAGCTCGCGATAGCACCGCTCGAGCCGGCTCGTGGCAAAGCGCACATCCACGCCGAGACTCTAGTCTTTCACCCCAAGGGTGTCAAACGCCACGCCGGGGACGCTGGAGGATCCGCTGTCGCGAGGTGCCGGGCGCGCGTCCCTGCTGCGGACACGAGATGTCCGGGTGGGCCGGGAAGAACCCCTCAGGGACTCTCGGTGCCCTGGTTCAGGCGCGAGAGGTACTGGTCGTACACGAAGACGCGGCCCCGTTTCCGCCCGGTGGTCTCGCGGACGATTCCCAGCCCCACCAGCTCGCGAAGGGCCCTTCCCACGGTGGGCGGCGTCAGCTTCGTCGAACGGCAGAGCGCCGTGGCCGTGACCAGCGGGCGGCGTTGAAGCTCGACATGAATCCTCAGGGCCGAGTCGGCCCCGCGGCCCAGGGACATGATCCGGGCACGGTCGCCGGAGAAGAGGTCGCCCAGAGTGCAAGCCGTCTCGACGGCTGCGTTCGCCGTCGTCTCGACCGCCTCCGCGAAGAATGCGACCCAGCGCTCCCAATCGCCGTCCTGGCGGACACTCATCAGGAGGTCGTAGTAGGTCCGCCGGTGCTTCTTCAGATAGAGGCTCAGGTAGAGCAGGGGCTCGTGGAGGATGCGCTCCGCGCAGAGCAGAAGGGTGACGAGGAGGCGGCCCAGCCGCCCGTTCCCGTCGAGGAACGGATGGATCGTCTCGAACTGGACGTGCGAGAGGGCCGCCTTGACGAGCGGCGAGGTCCTCTGCGGCCGGTCGTGCAGGAACTTCTCGAGCGCCGCCATGGCATCGGGCACGTCGCCGGGCGGCGGCGGCACGAAGAGAGCGTCTCCGGGCCGCGTGCCGCCAATCCAGTTCTGGGTCCGCCGGAATTCCCCCGGCTCCTTTTCCGCACCGCGTCCCTTCGACAGCAGGATTCCGTGAATCTCGCGGAGGAGGCGGTTCGACAGCGGAAAACCGCTCCGGATGCGCTTCAGACCGTACTCGAGCGCTGCCACGTATCTCGACACCTCGGAGACGTCCTCCAGGGGAACGCCGGGCAGCTCCTCCAGTTCGAAGAGAAGCAGGTCCGACAGGGAGGATTGCGTCCCTTCGATCTGAGACGAGAGGACGGCCTCTTTCCGGACGTAGGTGTAGAGAAAGAGCTCCGTATCCGGCAGCAGCGTGCTGACAGCGTCGAGTCGGCCCAGGGCGAGATGCGCGCGATCGAGCGCTTCTAGAAGGCCGGAATCGGGCTTCAGCGGGGGAGTCGGTGGAAGCGGACGAGGAACGAACGCCCGGACGATCTCTCCGCCCGACCTCGAGACGACGACGTAGTGACCGGTCGATCCTCGCTTCATCCCGTTTCTCCCTATCTAAAGCGACGTTCCTTTCTCGGTGGCTTATTTAAGCGAACTTAGTTTACCTTAAATAACCCACGGTGTCCCGCCCGAGGCTCCCTATCATTCCCCCATGGCCTTCAAGGACAGACCGTACTTCCGACGCCTGCAGGAGGTGGACGACCTGCTGCGGCGCCGGCGGCCGGTGACGACGGCCGTGCTGGCCGCCCGGTGGGAGACCTCCACGAAGACCGTCCAGCGCTTCCTGAACCAGATGCGGACCGACTTCGACGCGCCGATCGGATTCGACCGGGCGCGGAAGTCGTTCGTCTACACGAACCCGGAGTACCGGCTGCCGTGGCTGCCGGTGGAGGGGAAGGACCTGTTCGCCATCGGCGTGGCGATGAAGGTGCTGCAGCTGTACGAAGGGACCCCGGCGGCCGACGACCTTCGGCAGGTCTACAAGAGGCTGTCGGAGTTCATGCCGCCCGAGATCCGCGTCCGCCCCTCGTCGCTGATGGAGCGGCTCTACATCCACCCGCAGCCGATCCGCCTCGTCGACCCGCGCGTCTGGCAGGTGGCGGCGGATGCGTTGAGGGAAAAGACGGCGCTCGAGATCGACTACCGCAAGCCCGGCCGGGAGCCCGAGCGGCGGACGGTGGAGCCGTACTGCATGCTGCTGGCCGGCTCGGACTGGCTGCTCGCCGCGCGCGACCCGGAGGACGGCGTCGTGAAGACGTTCTACGTGAACCGGATCGTGACGGCGAAGGAGACGAAGAGCCGCTTCGCCATTCCGAGGGACTTCGACGCAGCCCGGCATTTCGGTGAATCGATCGGCATCTGGGTCGGGAACGAGCACTTCCGGTTCCGCGTCCGGCTGGACAAAGAGGTGGCCGCCTGGAGCGAAGAGGTGCGCTGGCACCCGAAACAGAAGGTGACGCGCGGCCCCGACGGCTCGATCGACCTGGAGCTTCCCGCCGGCTCGCTCTGGGAGGCGCGGCGGTTCGTGCTGTCGTTCGGCCGACACGCGAAGGCCCTCTCGCCGCCCGAGCTGGTGGCGGACCTGAAAGGCGAGGCCGACGCGATGCGGGAGACCTACACCCGCTGAGATGGGCGGCGGGCCGTCGCCTCAGGCGGCGGACCTCGAGCGCTCTGCCCGGTAGGCGTGCCAAAGGTCCCAGCCCGTCTGCAGGTTGAGCCAGAACTCGGGCGAGGTGCCCAGCAGCTCGGCCAGGCGGAGGGCGGTCGCGGCCGTGATTCCGCGCTTGCCGCGGATCAGCTCGTTCAGCCGGTTCGTCGAGATCTTCATCCGCCGCGCGGCCTCGGCCTGGCTCATCCCGAGCGGCTTGAGGAACTCCTCCAGCAGCATCTCGCCCGGGCGGGTGGGGGGGCGCTTCATCCGGCGAACGTCGACGGGCGACTCAGTGGTAGTCCTCACAGCGCACCTCCCATGCGTGGCCGTTCTCGAACCGGAACGTGATGCGGTATCTCTCGTTGACCCGGATGCTGTACCGCCCCTTCCGATCGCCCTTCAGCGCCTCCAGGCGATTCCCCGGAGGCAAACGAAGGTCGACCAGGCTGACCGCGGCATTCAGGGCATCGAGCTTCCGGCGTATCAGGGGCCACAACTCCTTCGGCAGCCGGCGGGCGACCCGCGTCTCCTCCCCGTAGAGAACCTGTTCCGTGGCCGCGTCGCCGAACGACCGGATCACGAGGGTGAAGTATACATGAATACCGTGTATCAAGGTATTCCCCGGGACCACCCCGGTTAGTGATACACAGGCTTTCCGGCGTGCCGGAATCGGCGCGATTTCCTTGCCGGGCACGAAGGTGAGATCCTTCGCGGCCAACCCGAGGAGACCACCACCGTGACCACCCCCACCTCGCCCCCCAAGCCCGCGCAGACGGCGCTGCCGGCCCGGAGCCTCTCCACGCGCGCCCTTTCCACCCCCGAGCCGCTGGTCCGCGCCTTCGCGCGGCGCGTCCAGCAGGAGGGGGCGCTGGACCTGACGCAGGGCGACTACAAGAACGCCGACTTCGCGCCCCACCCGGAGGTGGTCCGGGCCGCCCAGCGGATAACCCGAAACACCGTGCACAGCTACGGGCCGGCCGTGGGGCGGATGGACGTCCGGAGCGAGATCGCCGAGTTCTTCAACCGCGACGGGCTTAGGGACTACCCGGCCTCGAACGTCCGTTTCCTCCCCGACGAGGTCCTCTTCACCCCCGGGACGCGCGCGGGGCTCGCCATGGTGCTCGAGGTGCTGGGCGCCGACGGCTCGGGCGTCGTCGTGCCGCGCCCCAGCTGGGAGTACGACTGGTTCATCGAGCGGGCGGGGAAGCGGGTCGTCGAGCTGCCGACGACGCCGCCGGAATTCCTGCCCGACCCGGCCGAGCTGGAGAAGCTGCTTGCGGCCGGCGGGATCTCCTCGGTCATCGTCAACAACCCGCACAACCCGACCGGCCGCGTCTACCCGCGGGCCCTGGTCGAGGAGCTGGTCCGGGTGGCCGTGAAGCACCGGGTCTATGTTCTGTACGACTCCGTCTACCAGCGGCTCGACTACGTCGACTCCTTCGTGAACCCTGCCTTCGCCGACCCCGAGTGGCGCGACTGGGTGGTGACGCTTTCCGGCCTCTCGAAGATGGCCATGTTCGGCGCCTCGACCGGGGCCCGCGCCTGCTGGATGGTCATCTCCGACGAGATCCGGGCGGGAGGGGTCCGGGCGCGGGAGATCCTCGCGAACCTCTCGGCGTGGCTCGTGGCGACCCCGTCCACGCTGGCGCAGGACTGGGCGCTCGCCGCGCTCCAGAGCCCGCTCGCGGCGCTCCGCCGCCCCTCGCCCTACATGCGCGAGCGGCGGGACTTCATGATCGAGGCGGTCGACGCGATCGCCCACCTCGGCGTGACGCGGACCGACTTCGGCGGGACCTTCTACGCGCCGCTCGCCTTCCCGGGGCTGGTCGGGGAGCGGTTCGACCGCCTTCGGAACGGCGTCCGGGAGCGGGCCGTCGTGAAGAACTCGGTCGACGCGTTCGACTTTCTCCTCGCGGGGGGCGTCGGCGGGATCCCCTTCGCCGCCTTCGCGGGGACCGACCCGGCCCGGTACGGGACGTGGCAGCGGCTTTCGTACGGGTCGAAGGACGTCAAGGAGCTGTCGGTCTTCATGGAGCGGGTCCGCGCCAGCCTCGAGACGAAGGGGCGGGCGGGCTCGAGCGCGCCCAGGCCGGCCGCGCCGGGGCGGACGGCGGAGCAGGAGGTCTGGGAGAGCGTCTGCACGGCGTCGGCCTACACGGCACTGGACGATCTCGATCCGAAAGCTTTCGCCGGGGCGCACCGGGGCTTCCTGCTGACGCGACAGCCGGAGACGGTCCGCCTGACGGGGACCAAGCACCCCGACTCCACGGCTCACCGGGCCGAGCAGCTGGCCCGGGCGCTCCGCTCGGCGCCCGAAGGGACGCCCGACCGCGCTCACAAGGCCCTGACGTACCTCGAGTGGAACCCGTACGTGGACGCGCGGCAGGAGTTCGAGGAGACGATCGCCGACCTCCTCGGCCCCTGCACCGAGGTGCTCCTCGACTACGAGGGGCGGCAGATCAGCCCCGAGTGGGTGGACGTGCCGGAAAAGGTCGTCCTGGCGCTGCTCAGGCACGGGGTCGTCCCGGGGCAGGACCGCCACCTCCTCTTCCGCGTCCCGAACCCTTGGATCGAGCAGGACGAGGAGAAGGTCTCCAAGATCCTCGCCTCCGTCGCCCGGGCCAACTTCCTCTTCCTCCTCGCCTGCGAGCGGCTCGGGATCGAGCCCCTCCAGAACGCGATACACGAGATCACGGTCCCGCAGGTCAACTCGCGCGCCGAGCTGGGCGCCGTCGTCAAGATCGGCACCCTCTACCGGCAGGCGATCGACGGGCTCTTCGAGGGGCTTCCCGAGCGGATCGACGACTTCCTCTCGGCGCGGATCCCGGCGGCCCGGCGCGCCGAGCTGAAGGCGAAGGTCGCCAAAGTCCGCCTCGTCCCGCTCGTGGAGAACGTCGGGGCGCTGGCGCACGTCCCCGAGCTGCTGGAGGCCTACTACCAGGCCCTCGAGCGGAACCGCGGCGTTCCGGACCTGCCGACGCCGGCCGACTTCGTGACGCGCTTCGACGGCACCGAGGCGGTCGTCCGCGTCTTCGTGGCGATGTCCGACACGGCCGAGCAGAGCGGCAAGATCGCGACCGACGTCGCCTACACGCTGACGGTGGCCGGGCGGGACGAGGCCGAGCGCCGCCTCGCCTCCCACGCGCGCCGGATCGGCGAGCCCGCCCCGAAGGTGACCTTCCTGATCGGAGCGGGGCGCGCCGGCTTCCGCGGCGGCTTCGACCCGGCGCACGAAGGGGTCATCTCGCAGTTCTCCCGGGCCGATGGCGTGACGATGCAGGGGATACGGGCCGACACCCCGACGGAGGCCGCGCGGCTGGCCGCGAAGTTCCGCGAGGTGGCAGCGGCCAAGCGCCCCGCGCCGGCGGTCGGATCCGGGGAACGGGAGTTCCTCCTCAGGCTCCTCGAAACCGGCGTCAAGGCCCACACCGAGAACCTCCTCAGGATCGCGCCGCTCATCGCGCCGTTCGGCGGGCTCGTCCCGCAGACGCGGGTCAGGATCCGCGCCACCGGCTCGGTCAACTACGGGCGCTCGATCCCCGAGTACCCCGAGGAGTGGGGGGGCGGCAAGGAGCTGCCCGACGTGCGCGACCTGCGCGACGCGTGGCCCGAGGGGGTGACGCTTCCGCGCGCCATCGTCTACAACCTCGGCTCGACGACGCTCGGCCTCCCCGCGGTCACGAGCGACCTCGCCGCGCTCGACAAGCGGGCCGCGGTCCTCCTCGAGCGGCACGTCCCGGGCTACCGGGAGATCCTGGCCAGCGAGCTGCCGTATTTCGTCCGCGAGTCGGTGGCGCTCGTCTTCGGGAAGCGCTTTGCGGAAGCAGCCGCCCGGCGTTGCCTGCGGGCCGCGGCGGCGGTCTGGGCCGACGTCAGGGTGCGCGAGGAGCTGGTCGCTCCGACCTGCCTCTTCGCGATGCTCTACCTCAGATACGTGGCCGAGGACTCGGACAGCTGGGACGAGACGAAGGAGCACGAGAGCCCCACGACGCGCGAGGAGGAGCTGATCCGGGAGACCTCGAGCGGCGCCTTCGCGGCCCTCTGCGCCGAGCGCCCCGGCGACCGGTGGACCGCCCTGCAGGCCGTCATCGAGGCCGAGGAGGCCCCACGCCTCCTCCTCGCCCGTGAGCTGACCATCGAAGAGAAGCGGGAGTTCGTGGACCTGCGGATCGAAGGGTGGCTCCGGACGCTCCCCGACCCGCTGTCTCGTGAATTGCGGAGCGCCTGGTCGCCCCTTCGCGAGCTGGGGAAGGACGAGCTGACGCTCCGGACGATCGAGCAGGTGATCGCCCTCGAGACGCTGCGGGGCAGCCGCGGGGCGTGAGCGGGCCGGACGGCGCGAAACCGTTCGTTCATCGATAATCGCCCGGTGAGACGCGCCGCCGCCCTCCTGGTCCTTCTCCTCGCGGTGCGCGCCGGCTTCGCCGAGACGGCGGCCACGCTCGTCACGCCGTCGGGCACCCCGGTCCCGCTCCGGACGGAGGATTCCGGCGGAAGGACGTACTTCTCCGTCGCGGACGTCGCTGCGGCGCTCGAGGGGACGATCTCGTACGATCCGGAGACCCGCTCCTTCGAGGTGCACCTCAAGGCGCACACCGCCCTCTTCGGCACCGACGCGGCCGTGGCCGTCGTCGACTCGAAAATCGTCAGCCTGACGGCGCCGGCCCGGATGTCGGGCCTTCTCGCCTTCGCCGACGCCGACTTCCTGAACCGCGTCTTCGGCCCGGTGACGGGGCTCTCCTTCGCCTGGGACGCTCCGCGGCGGACGCTCCTGACCGCGCGCGCGGCCGTCCCCGAGATCTCGGTCGAGGCGAGCGCGACCGACGTGGGCGAGACGACGAAGGTCGTCCTCCGCTTCTCCCAGCCGCCGCAGTACCGGGTCGAGAAGGGGGACGACGCCCTCGTCCTGAAGTTCCCCGGCGTGAAGCTGATTCCCGCCGCCCCCGAGAAGGCCGTGAACGGGCCGCTCGTCTCCCGGGTGCTCCTCCGCGCCGGGGAGGCGGCGGTGGTCTTCAAGGAGCGCGGCCTCGCGACGAACGTCTACGCGCTCGGCGGGCCGCCCCGGCTGGTGATCGACGTGTCGCACACGGCGGCGGGGACCGCGGCGCCCCCCGGCGCGGTCCCGGCGCCCGCGGCGCCGTCGAAGGCGCGCGGGGTCGTCCTCGACGTGGGGCACGGCGGGACGGAAGAGGGGGCGAAGGGGCCCTCGGGGCTCCTCGAGAAGGACGCGATGCTCGCCCTTTCGAAGACGATGCAGGAGGTCCTCACACAGCGCGGCTTCCGCGTCGTGACGACGCGCTCCTCGGACGCGTCGGTCTCGCTCGAGGACCGCGCGGCGGCCGCCAACGCCGCCCACGCCGACGTCTTCGTCTCCCTCCACGCGAACGCCTCCCGCGCCGGGACCGCGCACGGGACCGAGGTCTACTACCTGTCGCTCGACGCCTCGGACCGCGCGGCGGCCCTCCTCGCCGAGAGCGAGAACAAAGCGTCCGAGACGCCGGCGGCCGAGAAGAACGCGGCCGTCCGCGACCTCGACCTGATCCTCTGGGACCTCGCCCAGAACCAGCACCTCGCCGCGTCGGAGCGCCTCGCGGAGATCATCCAGGCCGACTTCAACCGCCTGCTCGGCGTGACGACGCGGGGCGTCAAGCAGGCCCCCTTCCGCGTCCTGATCGGCGTCAACGCGCCCGCGGTCCTCGTGGAGGTGGCCTTCATCACGAACCCGGACGAGGAGAAGCGCCTTGGCTCCGAGGAGTTCCGGCGGCAGACCGCCGAGACGCTGGCGGGGAGCCTCGCGACCTTCTTCAAGACGGCCGCCTCGGTGCCGCCCGTCCCCTACACGCCGAAGCCGCCGGTCCACTAGCAGCGCGCCATGCCCCGCCGCTTCGCCCTCGGGCTGATCGCTCTCCTCGTCCTCCTCCTCGTCTTCTTTCTCGTGGGGCGGCGGCTCCTGTCGCCCGCGGCCCTCGGAGGCGGGAAGGTCGTCCCGACGCCCACCGCGCGCCCGACGCCGATCGCCCCGCCGACGCCGATCGCGTCGCAGCGCGTCTCGCTCTGGTTCGAGCCGGTGGAGGGGGAGCTCTTCCGCGCCGAGCTTCGCGAGCTGCCGGCCGCGGCCGACGAGATCGCTTTCCTTCGCGCGCTCGGCGCGGCCGTCCTCGACGGCCCGCGGCGGGCGGAGCTGCTCCGTCCCTTCCCGGAAGGGTGGTCCCTCCGCGGCGCCTACCGGCTCCGCGACGGGCTGGTCGTCCTCGACCTCCAGCCGCCGGTGCCGGCCACGGTGGCCGGGGCCGAGGGGCCGCCCGCCCCGGAGACGGCGCTCGGACTGCGATGGCAGACCGGGTCGCACGAGGAGCTGGCCGGGCTGCAGTCCCTTCTGATCACGATCGCGAAGAACGTCCCGAACGTGACGAAAGTGGCCATCGTCGTCTCCGGCGAGCCGGCCGATACGCTGGCGGGGCACGTGGACCTGACGCACCCGCTCGTCCCGGACGTGGCCCGCGCCGGGACGGAGCCGGCGCTGGAGGCCGAGGCGCCTCCCGCCCCGGCTGTGGCCCCGGCCCCGGCCGCGACGGAAACCCCGGCGCCCCCGAAGCCGACGGCGCCCACCCCGCCCCGGGCGACGCCGGGACGCTCGAGCACTCGGAGTGAGGTCGCGTGACCGACGCGCGGCCGATCGGCCTCTTCGACTCGGGCGTGGGCGGCCTGACCGTCCTCGACGCGGTGGCGCGCCGCCTTCCGGCGGAGAACCTCCTCTACCTCGGCGACACCGCGCGGCTCCCGTACGGGACGAAGTCGCCGGAGACCGTCCGCCGGTACGCGCAGCGGGCGGTGGGGCTCCTCCTCTCCCGCGGGATCAAGGCGCTCGTCGTGGCCTGCAACACGGCCTCGGCGCTGGCGCTCGACCTGATCGAGGAGATCTCGCCCGTGCCGGTCGTCGGCGTGGTGGCCCCGGGGGCCGCGGCCGCCGTCGCGGCGGCGCGCTCGCTGGAAGGCGGCGGCGCCGCGCGCTCGCCGATCGCCGTCCTCGCGACGGAGGCGACCGTGGCCTCGGACGCCTACGGCCGCGCCGTGCGCACGCTCGACCCGGGACGCGAGGTGCTCCACACCGCCTGTCCGCTCTTCGTCCCGCTGGCGGAGGAAGGGTGGACCGGGAACGAGGTCGCCCGGGCCGCGGCGGAGCGGTACCTGGCCCCGGTCCGCGTCTCCGGCTCCCGCGTCGTCGTCCTCGGGTGCACGCACTACCCGCTGCTGAAGGGGACGATCGCGGCGGCCCTCCCGCCGGAGACGGTCCTCGTCGACTCGGCGGAGACGGCCGCGCGGGCCCTCGAGGCCGCGCTGCCGGCCGGGACCCGGCGGGGCGGCGGGGCGGGGGAGACACACGTCCTCGTGACCGACGCCTCGGAGCGGCTCGCGCGGATCGCCGGCCGCTTCCTCGGCCGGGAGGCGGCGCGGCTGGAGCTGGTGGACCTTCCCTGAGAGCCCTGGAGGAGAATCGGACCCGATGACGACACCCGCCCGCCCCGACGGCCGCGCCCCCGGCGAGATGCGCCCGGTCGGCATCTCGCTCGACCCCGTCCCGCACGCCGAGGGCTCCTGCCTCATCCAGCAGGGGCTGACGCGCGTCCTCGTGACGGCCACCGTGGACGAAAAGGTCCCCCCCTTCCTCCGCGACCGGAGCGAAGGGTGGGTGACGGCGGAGTACGGGATGCTCCCGCGGGCGACGCTCGAGCGGACGGCCCGCGAGGCCGCGCGCGGGAAGCAGTCGGGGCGGACGCTGGAGATCCAGCGGCTCGTGGGGAGGGCCCTCCGCGGCGTCGTGGACCGGAGCCTCCTCGGCGAGCGGACGGTCACGCTCGACTGCGACGTCCTCGTGGCCGACGCCGGGACGCGCTGCGCGTCGATCACCGGCGCCTTCGTCGCCCTCGCGCTCGCCGTCGCGCGCCTCCACGACCGGAAGCTCGTGAAGAGGAACCCGTTCCGCGAGGCGGTGGCGGCCGTCTCGGTCGGCTGGGTGAAGGGCGAGGCGGTTCTCGACCTGAACTACGCCGAGGACGCCGGGGCCGACGTCGACTTCAACATCGTCGGGACCTCGGCCGGGCGCTTCGTCGAGCTGCAGGGGACGGCCGAAGGGGAGCCGTTCGGGGAGCCGGAGCTGAGGCTCCTCCTCCGCGCGGGGAAGAAGGGGCTCCACGCCCTCTTCGTGGCGCAGGGCCACGCGCTCCACGAGCGTCTCCCCGCCGACTGGTGGAAGGCGCTCTTCGGGAGCGTCCGGGGCGCCGCGCCGAAGGGCTGAGGGCCGGGGTCAGCCGAGGAAGGCGGAGAGGGCGTCGGCGAGCCGCTTCGGGCTCTCGAGCATCGGGTAGTGCCCGAGCCCCGGCAGGAGCGTGAAGGTGGCATCGGGGCGCGCCGAGAGGACCTTCCGCGACTCCTCCGGCGGCGCGAGCGGGTCGAGGGCGCCGGAGACGACGCAGAGCGGGCACCTCGTCCCCTTGAGCCGTTCGACGAGCGGGGGCGCTTCGAGGACGCCGTCCACGCTCATCTCGACCGCGCGGGCCAGGCCCGGCCCCTCGGGCCCCTTCCGGGAGGCGACGGTCCGCTCGACGAACGCGCGCTTTCCGGGCGAGTCGACGGCGAACCCGTAGGCCGAGGCGTTCCGGAGCGAGCTGTCGGGGACGCTCGTCAGGACGCTCCGCCGCGACATCCCCTTCCACTTCATCCGGTCCATGAAGCCGTAGGAGACCATTCCGACCGGGTTGACGAGGACGAGCGAAAGGACGCGCGACGGCTCGCGGGCCGCCAGCTCCCCGGCCACGCGCCCTCCCAGGGAGTGCCCGGCCACGTGGGCGCGCGAGAGGCCCCGCCGCTCCATCTCGTTCTCGACGTAGCGCGCGTGGGAGACGAGGTCGTAGCCGTTCTCGGGCTTCGGGGCAGCGCCGCAGCCGAGGAGGTCGAGGGCGTGGACGTCGAAATGCTTCGAGAGGTGCGCCGCCGCCTCGTTCCAGTCCGCGGCCGACCCCCCGAGCCCGTGCAGCAGCACGAGCGGCGTCTTCGCGGCCTTCCCGGCCGCCCCGGGCTTCGCTTTCTTCGTCGTCATCGCGGAGAATGGTAGCCGACGGGGCGTGGCGCAGCGGTAGCGCACGTGCTTTGGGAGCACGTGGTCGCCGGTTCGATCCCGGCCGCCCCGACCAATAGAATCAATGGTTTCGTGAGAGTCGGCCTCCCGTGATCCTGACCGTCGGCCCACCGGCGGCCCACCGGCCCGCCGAAATCCCACCGTTACCTCGCCTCCGACACCGGGTCGGCCGATGGCCCGAACCCCTGCCGCGGACGGAGTCTGACCGCCCGCCGGCGTAACCTCTGCCTTCAAGACGACCGGCAAGGAGGGGCTATGAGCGACGATGGGGAGAGGAACGGCCCGTCCCCCTCGTCCGTCCCTCGGACGTGGGAGGAGCTCGTCAGCCCCGAGGGCTTGGCGAAAATGTCCCCGGAGAGCGCGAGCTTCTTCCGAGACAGCCCGGACCTGGCCTACGGGATCTTCGGCGACCTGTTCCCGGGGTCCCCCGCCGAGCATGGGATCGTCCCTCCTTCGGGGGAGTCAAGAAAGCCAAGCCGGTCACTCGTCCCGAGCACGGAAGCCTGCAAGGCGGCGAACGCCCATCCGATCTCGGTCCTCGCCAGGGAGAAACTTCTGCAAGCGGGGGCCGCCGCGGACTCGAGGGCCCTGTACCCGGCGCAACTGATGAGATGGGGGCTGGAGAGCGGGGCGGTCCGGCTGGACCCGGACCTGGCCGACCGACTCCTCCCGATGCTGGACCAGATCGAGTACCTGAGCCCTCCGGACGAGGCCCTCGCGTACCTCCTCGGCCCGGAGGACGAGGCGGTGGACCCGAAGCTCCATGAGTCGGAAAGCCCGAAGGAGTTCGCGGAGACGCTGTGGGAGCAGCTCCACAGTCGGATGACGGCGACGATAGACGGGTACGCGAGGCCGACCACGGAGTAGAGATCGGGGAGAGACGCTGTGAATTTCCCCTGTGCGTGGTGCAAGAGCTACGTCGAGCCCCGAGGGGATCGGTCGGCCTCCAACGGTGTCCGACTCTCGGTAGTTCACCAGCATCATTCCTCGGCGCTGGATCGTGCCGATCTACTAGATGCGCCGTCCACGACTATGTGAAGGGGGATCTGCCGATGAACCGTGTTCCTCAGGCGCCTCGGCCCCTTTGTTCCACGAAGCGCAGATTGACCCTCCTGGTCATCGTTCTCTCCCTCTCGCTCTCCTTCGTCGCCGCCGCCGCCGACAAGGCGAACGTCCAGGTGCTCAAGGCTGTCCCAGCGAAGCCCGGCTGCCAGATCACTCCGGACCTCACTTATCGGTCCGAGCGCGACATCGGCCGTCCCTTCGAGAAGCTGTGCCGGATCGAGTCAAGCGAGAGTGCCTTGCTGTCGCTCGTGGATCTCACGGGGAAGGCCGTCGAGAAGGCGCGGAAGCTAGCCTGTACCTGCGGAGCGGACGCCCTGCTGATCGCCTACAACTCCTCGGACGTGACCCCGCCGACCGTTAAGGCCTTCACCTCAGATGGTGTGACCACCGTAAAGGCGAAGCGGAAGTCGGAAGATGTGATCGCGTTCGGCATCAAGTTCATCGAACCGCCGAAGCCGCGCCCGAATCCGCTCAAGGACGGGTTCCGCGACCTGACCTGGGGACAGCCGGTTCCGGAGGGTTTCACCCCACAGCCAGATCCGGCGTCCACGCTGAAGGTTTTCGTCAGGTCGTCCGACTCGATGAAGTTGGGTCCGGTCGAGGCGAAGCGCATCGAGTACCGCTTCCTTGATGGCACGAAGTTCATGTCCGTCACCCTCTCCTTCGCGGGCGGAGATCGGGACTCCGTGAGGTCGTTCCTGGAGTCAATGTGGGGGCCGGCCGATCTGGCGAAGGACGAGACGGTGGCGTGGGAACGGTCGGGCGAAGCTACGGCGGCCGTTCTCGGGCTAGTGAAGGACCCCCTGACGCTGGTGATCTTCAGCAAGGAGCTGGAGGCCGAGAATGTTCGCCGCACGAAGGGGAAGGCGGCCGCCGACGCGGGCCTCTAGGACCCGCGGGATTCGGGTTCGGCCTCGGTCGCCCCATCAATGGGCAGCCTCCTGACCGGCGGCGTAGGAGCCTGCTCCTGCCCCCCGGAAGCCTGCTTCACGCACTTGCAGGTGGGCAGTTTGAACTCGAAGCGCAGACCCCGTTGCTTGTCGGCGCGGGCCCCGATTTCGTTCATCAACCTGATCACGTCGAGGTGTACGCCTATCGCGGCGAGCGCCGCCCGAAGGTCGCCCACATCCTCCGCCTTCTGCCTCAGCCGCTGAACGTTCTCCTCGAGTGCCAGGATCTGGACCCATAGGGAGGCCGCCTCGGAGTCCCGGCGGGCCTCCTCGGTGCGAACGATGGTCGCGGCGACATGGGGACGGTGACGCCGGATCGCATCTCGACAGAGCGGTGGAAAACGGCGCGCTATGGCGCGGAACGAGGCACCCGCGACGATGCTGGCATCCAGCTCGGGGCGGCGCGGATCGGCGCACGCCGAGCAGGGGCGGCCGCCCCGGGGAGAGTAAGTAAGGGGGCTTTCTAACCTCATGGGTTGGCTTCCTCGAGGAGCCGGACGAGTTCCTCAACCCGCCCGGGCGGCAGGAACACCCCACGGGCCGTGGGGCGGCCCCCCTTGTTGAAGGCCCGGACATCGACGACCGGAGCCGCCCCCCTGAACGAGACGAGCCGGACCCGTAGCTCGCAGCCGCGTGGCAGCGGCAGCCTTCCGACGACGCGAAGCTCTTTGAGGTAGCTCACGTCGGCTCTCCCAGCTTGGTTTGCGCCACGGGGGGGATGCCAGAGCCTTGACCCTCAGACGATCGGGCTTCCTGGGGCAGCGTCGGCGAAAGCTTCTCCCTTCTCGCCACCAACCTCTCGCTCGCGGGCGGATGGCACCTCTCGCAGACGCGGATGAGGGCGAGGGAGATCCAGAAGGCAGGCCCGCCACACGCGGGACAGGCGGACGCCTCGGGAGGCACAGCCTTCCGGGGCCGGTCCGGCGGGAGCGGCCGGACGTTCGACCGGGCCAAGAGGACGGCCACGGCGTCGGGCTTCCCGGCCGCCAGCTCGTCCAAGAGAGCCTCCGACTCGGGGCCGGCTGGGGCGGTCACGTCGAGAGCGCCGTCCGGCCGGAGGATCACCCGGGCGCCCCGCTCCTCCAGCCGGCGGAGGGCCTCGGCGCCGGTCACGGGACAACCCTCCGAAGGGTCGCGGCCGCCACCCGGAGGGCGTGTTGCTCCTCCCGGCTCAGGGGTCCGTTGGCGGCCTCCTCCTCCCGAAGATGCTCACCTTCGCCCGAAGATGCTCTCTCTATGAGTGTGAGCACCTTCGAGGGTTCGTGAGCATCTTCGAAGGTGCTCACCCCATGAGCGCCTTCGGTGGGGAGACGCCATGCCCACCCCCCCGCCATGCCGTGCTTCTCCACCTTGATCCCCATTCGGTCCTTCGCCCGGCGGACGGTCGCCCATGAGTGCCCCGCCTTCTTCGACTCGGCCTGAACGTTCGGGGTGGGCACCGGGCCAGAGCCGAGGAGGTCAGAGAGGAAGTCCTCGGCCTCGTCCCGTGCGGTCCGGTCCTCCGCCTCGGCCATCGCTGCCGCGAGGAGTCCGTCCGCGGTCAGGTCGGAGGTCCCGTCAAATTCGATCCTGGACGAGTCCCCGGCCGCCTTGATCCGGTAGGCCACGGACGCGGGGATGGCGGCGAGGTTCGACTTGGAGCAGGCGATGATCCGCCGGGCCTCGTCCTTCGGGTCCTTCGCCACGAGGAGGGCGGATCGGGCCGCCCCCGTGATCCCGATGCTTCCGCCGCCCCGATAGACGGCGTTCGCCCCGCCACCCTTCGTGAGGTGCCGGACGATAACGACGGCGCACCCGGTCTCCTCCGCGAGCTTCGAGAGCGGGGCGAGAACCCGTCGCACGTCCTGATCGCGCCAGGAGTTCACCCCGCCGCCGAGGTAGGCCATTAGGGGGTCGATCACGAGGAGCCCGGCGGCGTGGCGGCGGACAGCGTCCGCGAGGGCGTCGAGGTTCCCGTCCAGCGTCGGGAACGTCTCCTCGCCGTTCGTCTCGCGGGCGGCTGTCAGGGCAAACACGCGGGACACGTCCGCCCCGGCAGCGTCGAGGCGGGGGCGGATTGTATCGGCCAACCCGTCCTCGGCCGTCAGGATCACGACGTTCGTGGGGTCAACGACCATCCCCTCGGGCATCGCCCGGCCCGTCGTGAGGCGGGCGGCGAGTTCAAGGGCGAGGGTTGACTTCCCGAGGCCGGGGTCCCCATCGAACAGGGTCACCTTGCCGAACGGCACGCGGCCATCCCATAGCCATTCGACGCGCTCGGGCTTCACGTTGGCGAGCGCGACGGTCACGGACAGCGGCACCGGCTGCTTCTCCGGAGCCTCCTCCGCGAACCTCTCGAAGTCCTCGCGCTTCGCGCCGGCGGCGATGTAGTCGGCGGCGTCCTTCCCGGCGGGCACCTCCACGACGCGGACGGATGCGGCCGCGCCGAGGAGTGCGTCGGCGACTTCCCGGGCGTGCTGCCGGCCCGGCTCGTCCTTGTCAGCGACGACGACGACACGGGCGCCCCGGAGGGCGGCGGAGTAGGACGGCTCCCACTTCGCCTTCGCCCCGCCGGCCGCCGTCGTGGCGACGAGGCCGAGCGCGGCAAGAGCATCCGCGTCCTTCTCGCCTTCCACGACGTAGACGCGGTCGCCGGCCTTCGCAGCGGCAGTGACTTGCGGGAGACGGTAGAGAACCCGCGTGACGCCTTTGATCCCGGGCGCATCGGCGCCTGGACGGAACGGACGGAAGTCCTTCGGGTCGTAGCGGCGAACGTGGTACAGCTCGGCGCCCTTCTCGTCGGTGTACCGGTAGCGGGCGACTTCGCGGCGCGCCCCGGTCCCCGTCGTGAACAGGTCGGACAGGGAGAGGCCGAGGGCGGCGACGACGGACGAGGTCTCGCAGCCGGCGTGGCACTTCACGAGGGCGCGCCCGTCCGCCCCTTCGGAGATCGAGAGTGAGGAACGCCGGTCGTCGTGAGCGGGGCACCTCGCGGAGTAGCTCGCGCCCGAGTTCGTCACCTTGCACTCGTGGGACTCAAGCGCGGAGATGACCGTCTGGATCGGCGCGCTCATCTCGCACACCTCGCACACCCGTTCCCGAGACATCTCTCCGTGTAGCGATGCCTCGGCCAACAGCGGAAGCAGTTCTCCATCACCACCATTGGGATGCCGTCCATGATGACGACCCCGGTGATATCGCTCCGTCGCCCGCATCTCGGGCAGGGTGAACGAAGGAAGGGATCACGCTTGAGCTTGGCCAGCAACCCGCTATGCTTTGCTCGCAAGGCCTCACGGTCGAGTGTCTCGCGGCGGTCCCCGATGCCCCCCGGCTCCACGGGGGGCTTCCGCTTCTTGGGGCCACTCATCGGGCACCTGCCACGCTCGCCTCGGCGGTCGAGCCGTATTCCCGCGAGGCAAGGAACTTCTCGAGCGCCGACCGGGTGTACCCGACGCGGTTCGCGCTGAGCTGCACGAATCGTGGGCCGCGGCCCCGGCTACGCCAGAGTCGGAGCGTTTGCCCCTCGAGACCGAGCAAGGCGGCAGCCTGGTTGGTCGAGTAGCAGAGCCGATCTTCGGACAGATCGGGCCTTGAGACGTTGTTTCTCTTGGGATACTTGTTGCGCACGGGGCTCAACCCATCTGTCGGCCCGTTAGCCCCGAACCGACGTTAGGCCAAGGTGGCGGGACCCTTGGGTTGAGCCGCCGGACTCCAACGGGCCCGCCTTTGTCCCGGGCCCGAATGAGGTGAGCGCCCGCGCGCTCAGGCCACGACTAAACGCTAAGGGTTGATAGGGGGTATGTCAAGGGGGGGTTTCAAGCCGTAGGCCAAGCAGGAGAAAAGCAGTAGCCGAGATCCTCAGCCAATTTGAGTTGTCGCGGAGAAGCTTCGACAACTTGGAACCGATGAGCTTGAGACGTAGGGAGAACCCTGCCGGTAAGGAGATGAACAAGAACCGCACGGTCGGGTGTGGCTCCCGGCGCGTCCGTCGAGAAGCGAACCCCAAAGACCGATCCCCTGTGGTCTCTCAGTCTCACGAGCGGCCCCTCGGCGTGAACCTGACGATCTTCCCGGCCTCCCATGCCGCCGTCTCCTCCGCCTCCGTGGCCATGAGAGCGGCGGCCCCGTCGCTCGAGGCGAGCCGGAGAGCCTCGTCCGCACGGAGCCGGCGGGCGAAGACTGCCAGGGCGAGATCGAAAACGACGCTCGCCTCGCCCAGAGTAAGCCCGGCCTCGCGCCGGATTCGGTCGCGGGGCGTTTCCTCTGGACTGAGGCAGGTAGAGTCCCCGTGGAGTTCCCGGTTCATGACTATCCCCGAGGCGTCGTTCTCCATGTCGTAGCGCCGGGCCCGGAAACGTTCAACGAGGCTCTTCGTCGTCTCGCGCATCGGTCACTCCTCCGTTCGTGGGGTGGGGCGGTTCGTTCGATTCCTTCGGCTTCTCGACCTTCGGCGGCGGATCGAAGAGGGCGAGTATCCGCGCCTCGGCGGCTTTCCTCTGCTCTTCGGTCAGCCGGGGCTCGAACGGAAGGACGTTCGACGGGAGCGGGTCGTCCCTGTCGTCGTTCATTCTGACGCCTTCGACTTCGTTGCCGCCTTCGGGAACGGGAGAACCTCGCTCCGCTTCTCGACCGCCGCCCGGAGGGTCTCGATTCCGAGCGGCGCGTACACCCGCTCCGTGATTCGCACGTCCCCGTGGCGGAGGAGCTTCGAGGCGACGTGGAGCCCGGCCGCCTTTGCGACGTGAAGCCCGAAGGTCCGCCGAAGGTCGTGGATGTGAACGTCCGCGAGGAAGCCATCCGTCATCCGCGCCTTCTTCCCGGTCTCGACGGCGCGGGCTAGATGTAAAGGCTCAGGACGTTGTTCACCCGGGTTAACCGGTGAAATGCTGTTGGTGC
>DAOMFB010000011.1:0-19249 GCA_035429585.1 Thermoanaerobaculia bacterium | reverse complement strand
CGCACCACTTACCGAAGCGGGCGACGCCGCGGGCCCCGACGAGGGCGAGGACCGGCACCGCGAAGGCCCCCCAGATCCAGACGTCGCCGCTCCCCGGGCCCAGGGTCTTCAGGAGCCCGACGTAGACCATCCACTCGCTCACGAACCCGTTCAGCGGCGGGAGGCCGCAGATCGCCACGGCGCCCGTGAGAAACGCGAGGGCGGTGGCGGGGAGCTTCTTCGCCAGCCCTCCGAGGCGGCCCAGCCCCCGCGTCCCCGTCGCGGGCATCACCGACCCCGCGCCGAGGAAGAGGAGCGACTTGAAGAGGCCGTGGTTGACGACGTGCAGCAGCCCCCCGCCGAAGCCGAGGAGCGCCCAGGAGGGCTTCCCGAGCGACCGGCCGACGAGCCCCAGGCCGATCCCCATCGCGATGATCCCGATGTTCTCGACGCTGTGGTACGCGAGGAGGCGCTTCAGGTCGTGCTGCCCGAGGGCGAAGGCGACGCCGAGGACGGCCGAGACGAGGCCCATCGAGAAGAGCACCGCCCCCCAGAGGAACGGCGGGTCGGGGAAGAGCGTCGTGATCCGGACGAGCCCGTAGATCCCCATCTTGATCAGGACCCCGGACATCAGGGCCGAGACGTGGCTCGGCGAGGCGGCGTGGGCGCTCGGGAGCCAGATGTGGAGCGGCATGAGGCCCGCCTTGAGGCCGAAGCCGGCGAGGGCGGCGAGGAAGAGGACGCTCCCGGTCGTCGAGGCCGCGACCCCCGGCGGGAGCGGCGCGATCTCGAACGAGCCGTGGATCGTCCTGAGGAGGGCGAAGACGCCGAAGAGGAGCAGCGTCCCCGTGTGCGTGGCGACGAGGTAGAGCCACCCGGCCTCCCGGATCCTCTTCTCGTGGGCCTCCGTCGTGATCAGGAAGAAGGCGGCGAGGGCCATCACCTCCCACGCCGTCAGGAAGAGAAGCGCGTTTCGCGCCACGAGGACGAGCGCCATCGAGCCCGTCATCGCGCCGTAGAAGAGCCGCACCCTCGGCGCGCTCTCGGGATGCTCGCGGAGCGGCCAGTAGTCCTCGCCGTAGACGGCCCCGAGGCCCGAGACGAGGAACAGCGGGAGGAGGAAGAGGGCCGACAGGGCGTCCACCTCGACGGCGAAGCGCCCGCCGGGGATGCCCCACGCGCCGCTGACCCCCGAGGCCGGTCCCCCCGCGAGCGCGAGCGCCGCGCCGGCGAGGCCGAGAGCCGAGGCGGCGGCCGCGAGAACCGTGGCTGCCCTCGCGCCGCTCTCCCGGAAGCGTCCCGGAACGAAGGCCGGGACGCCGGCGAACCCGGCGAGGCCGGCGGCCGCGAGGACGAGAAGAGCGCTCATCGAAACGAGGCGCGCGATTCTAACTCTCCGCCGTCCGCGTCTCCGGCGAAAACTCCCGGACGGAGTCGGTCGTAGAAACGGAAAACGCCTCGAGGGAGGAGCCGATGAACGACCCGAGCCTGGCCGGGAAGATCGCCGCCGCGACCGCCGTCTTCGCGAAGGACGAGGGGGTCTGGGACGCCGACATGGAGATCCGCCCCGCGCCGGGCGCCGAGCCGCTGAAGCAGAGAGGCGTCTCGACGAACCGGAGGATCGGCGGCGGGCGGTGGCTCGTCGTCGACTTCGTGGCCGAGAGCGGCTTCGAGGGGCATGGGATCTACGGCTGGGACGCCGGGGCGGAGACGTACACCGGCGTCTGGGTCGACTCGATGCAGACCGCCATCTCGCGGGCGGAAGGAACGTGGGACCCGGCGACGAAGACGATGACCTTCCACGTGGAGGTGATGCACGCCGGCCAGAAGGTCCGCTACCGCGAGGAGACGCAGACGCTTCCCGACGGCTCGCAGGTCTACCGGAACCTCGTCCCGACGCCGGACGGCGGCGAGTTCGAGATGATCCGGACGACGTACCGGAAGCGCTCCTGAGGCCCGGCTCCCGGGCCCCTTGCGTGACAATCCGTCACATCCGAGCCCATCGCCCGATCCGCCCTCTCCGAATCCCGAACCTTCCCGATCCGGCCTCCGTATAGGTCCCAAAAGGGATACCGCGATCCGGGAGTGAGTCATTTCGTCACGGGAATCGCGAGGACCCCGGGCAGGACGAGCGAGGAGGGGCCGATGAATCCGAAGCGGAAGAGATTGATCCTGATCGTGGCGGGGATCGCGATCCTCGGCGGAGCCGGCGCCGTCTTCGCCGCGCGGGCGAAGGAGAAGCCGAAGGACGCGAAGGAGGCCCCCCTCCCCTTCCGGCTCGGAAAGGTCTCGGCCGAGGACCTGCAGGTCTCCGTCCGGGAGGTCGGCGTCGTCGACCCGGAGACGAAGGTCGACGTGAAATCGGCCGTCTCGGGGCGCGTCGTCAGCCTGAAGGTCCGCGAAGGCGCCGTGGTGAAGGCCGGGGACCTCCTCGCCGAGGTCGAGCCGGACGTGAACCAGGCCCAGTCCCTCTCCGACGTCAAGGCGGGCGTCACGACGGCCGAGCTGACCCTGAACGACGCCGAGCGGCAGCTCTCCGCCCAGGCCCGGCTCTTCAACGACGGCCTCATCGGCCGCGAAACGCTCCGCGACTACCAGATCAAGCGCGACCTCGCGGCCGACGCCCTCAAGGCCGCGAAGATGCGCTACCAGATCGTCCAGGACCGCGGCATCCCGATCTCCGGCGACGCCTCGACGCAGATGGCGCGCGTGACGAGCCCGATGAACGGCGTCGTCATCACGAAGGGGGTCGAACTGGGCGAGACGGTCACCTCGGGCGTCTCCTCCTTCAACGCGGGCACGGTCCTCTTCACGGTCGCCGACCTGAAGACGATCATCATCAAGGTCAACCTGAACGAGGTCGACATCGCGAAGGTCGCGGTCGGCCAGCCGGTCCGGATCACGCTCGACGCCTACCCGCAGAAGGTCTTCCGCGGAAGGGTCCGCTTCGTCGCCCCCTCGGCCACGCTCCAGGACAAGATCAAGGTCTTCAAGGTCGAGGTCGCCCTCGACGAGCTGTCCGACGCCTACCGGACCGGGATGAGCGCGAACGTCGAGATCCTCGGCGAGAAGCGCGAGAAGGCGGTCTCGATCCCGCTCGAGGCGCTCCAGCGGAAGGACGGGGGCACCGTCGTCTACCGCCTGAAGGCGAGCCTGAAGCCGCCGGAGATCGAGAAGGCGAAGCAGGGAATGTCGGGGCGCGGGAAGTTCACCTGGCTCTCGGAGAACTGGAAGGACTACTTCGACGTCGTCCCGGTGACGGCGGGCATCGCGACCCTGGAGCGCGTCGAGATCCTCTCGGGCATCAAGGCCGCGGAGCAGGTGGCTCTCGAGGACCCGACGCGCCGGAAGGTGGAGAAGGATGACGACAACTGACATCATCGAGACGCGCGGCCTGACGAAGGTCTTCGGGTCGAACGGCATGGCCGTCCACGCCCTTCGCGGCATCGAGATGACGGTTCGCCGCGGGGAGTTCGTGGCGCTGATCGGCCCGTCGGGGTCGGGGAAGTCGACCCTCATGGCGATCCTCGGCTGCCTCGACTCCCCGACCGACGGGACCTACCTCCTCGACGGCGAGCCGGTGCAGGGGCTCTCGGGCGCCTCGCTCGCGCGGATCCGGAACGAGAAGGTCGGATTCGTCTTCCAGAGCTACAACCTCCTGCCGAAGGCGAACGTCCTCCGGAACGTCGAGCTGCCGCTCCTCTACGCGGGCCTCCCGCGGAAGGAGCGGAAGGCGCGCGCCTTCGAGATGCTCGAGAAGGTGGGGATCCCGGAGAAGGCGAACGTCCTCCCCGCCAAGCTGTCGGGAGGGCAGCGCCAGCGCGTCGCGATCGCCCGGGCCCTCGCGAACCGGCCCGCGCTCCTCCTGGCCGACGAGCCGACCGGCGCCCTCGACTCCCACACGGGCGCCGAGGTGCTGCAGCTCTTCGCCGACCTGAACCGGCAGGGGAACACCGTCGTCCTCGTCACGCACGACCCGAAGATCGCCGCGATGGCGCAGCGCCGGGTCGAGCTGTCGGACGGCCTCGTCGTGGCGCCGGAGGAGCGAGCCGCGTGAAGCTCTCCGGCGCCTTCCGCGAGCGCCTCCGGAGCGCGTGGACCGAGATCCGCGAGAACATCGGGCGGTCGGTCCTGCAGGCGCTCGGGGTGATGCTCGGGGTGGCGTCCGTCCTCGGCGGCTTCTCGATCTCGGACAGCATGCGGCGGCACTCGGACGAGGCCTGGATGAAGCGGGGAGGCTTCGACAAGCTGAACGTCCAGCCGGCGGGCGCCCTCCGCGACCGGACGACGCCGTCGGCGCTCCAGAACGCCAACCTCGGCCTCCGCAACCTCGACGCCGTCGAGGGGGAGCGGGCGAGCAACCGGGCGGTCCAGGCCGTCAGCGTCGAGCGGTTCGGGAGCGCGCGGGTCCGCTCCCCGTTCGCGGACCGCGATCGTCAGATCCGCGGCATCGCGGCCGACTACCTCGCGATGAACGGCTACGAGGTGGAGAAGGGGCGCGCCTTCGCCGCCGAGGACATCGAGAAGGCCGCCCCGGTCGCCCTCCTCGGCGCCGAGGCCGTCAGCGTCTTCTTCCCGACGGGCGAGGCGGTGGGGCAGGTGATCCGGATCGGCGACACCCCGGTCACCGTCGTCGGCGTCCTGAAGGAGAAGGTCTTCCGCTGGCGCGAGAGCGACCCGAACGTCTTCGCCTGGCGGAACCGGATCATCGCCCTCCCGGCGACGCTCGTCTCCCGGCGGATGCAGGGGGACGCCCACCGGCGCGTGGACCGCGTCGTCTTCAAGGTGCCCGAGCTCGGCCTCATGGACCTCTTCTCGAAGGGGCTCACCTCGGTCCTCATGGGGACGCACCGCCAGCAGGAGGACTTCCGGCTGGACGACATCGCGGCGCGCGTGAAGAAGCGCGAGAGCCAGGGGCAGGTCTACAACCTCGTCTTCATGCTCTCGGGGATCCTCTCCCTGATCGGCGGCGGCATGGTGAACGTGAACATCCAGCTCGCCTCGCTGAAGGAGCGGGTCCGCGAGGTCGGCGTGAAGATGGCCATCGGCGCCTCCGGGCGCGAGGTCTTCAAGGAGTTCATGACCGAGGCGCTCCTCCTGACGAGCCTCGGCGGCCTCGTCGGCTTCGCGATCGGCGCCGTCTTCTCGAAGGTCATCACGAAGGTGCTCGAGGTCCCGCTCTGGATGGACCCCCTCAGCTTCGTCTGGGCCTTCGCCCTCGCCCTCGTCTTCGGCTTCGTCTTCGCCATCTACCCGGCGTGGAAGGCGGCGCGGCTCTCGCCGATGGAGGCGCTCCGGTATGAGTAGCGTCGCCCTCGAGACCCCCGCGGTCGCCGGCCCGAAGGCCGCGGTGCGGCGCCTCTCCCTCGGCGCCCAGCTCGGGCTCGTCTGGGAGACCATCAAGGGGGGATTCATCGAGCTCTGGGCGCACAAGCTCCGCTCGATCCTGACGTTGACCCTCCTGATGCTCGGCGTCTTCGCCCTCGTCGTCATGACCTCCGTCCTCGACGGCATCCTCGACAAGGTCGGGACCGGCTTCGAGGGGATGGCGTGGGACGGAACGGCCGTCGTCCAGGCCAAGTCGGCCGAGACGACCGAGGAGCAGAAGCGCTTCGCCATGTCGCCCGGCTTCCGGTTCGAGGACCTTCCCCGGCTGACGGCGCCCCACGAGAAGGTCCTCGCCTTCCTTCCCCGGGCCACGAAGCGCTCCTACGTGAAGACGCCCGGCGGCATCGAGCGGATGTTCGTCACGGGGCTGACGCCCGAGTACGCCCGCTACATGAACCGCCCCATCCAGTCGGGGCGCGGCCTGACCGAGGACGACCAGAAGCGCCGGAGCACGGTGGCCGTCGTCGGCGCGACGCTGGGCGCCAAGCTCTTCGGCGGCGCCGACCCGGTCGGACGCGACGTCATCGTGGAAGGGGTCCCCTACCGGATCGTCGGCCTGCAGGACCGGATCCAGATCTTCAACGAGGAGATGTACCTCGACGCCAACGGGATCCAGATTCCGCTCGAGACGTACATGGACCGGATGGACCCCTCGCACAAGCTGACGAGCGTGGCCGTGAAGCTCGCCCGGAAGAGCGACCTCGGGGAGGTCTCGAGCGTCGTGATCGGGCGCGTCAAGCAGGCCCACCACGGGATCGAGGACGTGGAGATCAAGGACCTCGAGGCCGAGGCGGCCAAGTGGTACCAGCAGTTCCTGCACGAGATGAAGGGGTGGCAGATCGTCCTCTTGTCCCTCGCGGGGACCGTCCTCCTCGTCGGGGGCGTCGGCGTCCTCTCCGTCATGCTGATCTCCTTCTCCGACCGGCGGTTCGAGATCGGCCTGAGAAAATCGCTCGGGGCCTCCGACAGCGAGATCCTGCTGCAGTTCCTCCTCGAGGCCGCGGTCCTCGCCTCGCTCGGGGCGGCCGTCGGGACCGTCGCCGGGGCCGTCCTCTGCAAGGCCCTCTCGCCGATGTTCCCGTGGGGGCTCGTGGTGAACCCCGTCGGCCTCGTCGTCGCCTGGTGCGTCGCCCTCGGCCTCGCCCTCGTCTTCGGCCTCTACCCCGCCGTCCGTGCCTCGCGCCTCACCCCGATGGAGGCGATGCGGTAGCGCGGACCGGATTCCCGCGCACACCGCCGCGAGACCGGTCTACGATGGCGACGTGAGACGGAAGCCCACCCGGCCGCCCGGCATCCGGCGCGCCACGCCGGCGGCCCTTCGCGCCGCCGCGGCCCGGCTCCGCCGTGGCGGCGTGGTCGCCTTTCCCACGGAGACCGTCTACGGCCTCGGCGCGAACGCCCTCGACGAAGCGGCGGTCAAGAAGGTCTTCTCGGCGAAGGGGCGGCCGGCCGACAACCCGGTCATCGTCCACGTCTCGGACCTCCGGATGCTCCGCCGCGTCGCCGCCTCGGTCCCGGCGAAGGCCCGGCCGCTCATCCGCCGCTTCTGGCCGGGACCCCTGACGATCGTCGTCCCGAAGCGGCCGTGCGTTCCCGACGCCGTCACCGCCGGCCTGCCGACCGTCGCGGTCCGGATGCCGGACGGGGCCGCCCGCGACCTCGTGCGCCTCGCCGGGGTCCCCATCGCCGCGCCGAGCGCGAACCTCTCCGGCCGCCCCAGCCCGACGACGGCGGAGCACGTGGCCGAGGACTTCCCGGGCTTCTTCGTCCTCGACGGGGGGCCGGCGACGCTCGGCCTCGAGTCGACCGTCGTGGCGTTCGACCCGCCCCGGATCCTGCGGCAGGGGGCCATCCCCGAGGAGGAGCTGACCGGCTTCCTCGGCACGGCGGGCCGGGGACGCGCCCGGAAGCCCGGGCCGCGGTTCGGCGCGGAGCCGGCCGAGAGCCCGGGGACGAAGTACCGGCACTACGCCCCGCTCCGTCCCCTCGTCCTCTTCCGGCGGAAGGCCGCCCTCCTCGCCTACGCCGCGTCGCACCCCGACGCGCTCGTCCTCTGCCCCGCCTGGCTCGCGCCGTTCTTCGCCGCGTGGCGCGTCGTGCCGCTCGGGGACACGGTCGAGGAGATCGCCCGGAACCTCTTCGCGGCGCTCCGGACGCCGCAGAAGGGGCGCGAGCTGCTCGTCCTCGCCGTGCCGCGCCGCGGCGTCGGCCGGGCCGTCATGGACCGCCTCGAGCGCGCCGCGACGCGGATCGTCTGAGGCCCGGCGAGTCACCGTGAGGAGCTGCCCCTGCCCCGACGACGCCTTCCTCCACCGCGAGGTCGAGGCGAACGGCGTCCGCCTGCACGTCGCGGAGGCGGGGACCGGGCCGCTCGTCCTCCTCCTCCACGGCTTCCCGGAGTTCTGGTACGCGTGGCGGCACCAGCTGCCGGCGCTGGCCGCGGCCGGCTTCCGGGCCGTGGCCCCCGACCTCCGCGGCTACAACCTGTCCGAAAAGCCGCCCGGGATCGCGAGCTACGCCGTCGAGAAGCTCGCGGCCGACGTCGCGGCGCTCGTGACGGCCCTCGGCGAGGAGAGCGCCTTCGTCGTCGGACACGACTGGGGCGGCGCGCTGGCCTGGTACCTCCCCCTGCTCCATCCGGGACGGGTCCGGCGGCTCGCCATCCTGAACGCGCCCCACCCGGCCGCCTTCCGGCGCGAGCTGAAGCGCTCCGCCGCGCAGCGGAAGCGGTCGAGCTACATCCTCTTCTTCCAGCTCCCGTGGCTCCCCGAGCGGGCGATCCGGAAGGACGACTTCGGACAGCTGGCGAAGATGCTCCGCCGCGACCCGGTCCGCGCCGGGGCGTTCTCCGCGGACGACGTCGCGCGGTACCAGGAAGCCCTCTCGCGTCCGGGCGCCCTCACGGCCGCCCTCAACTGGTACCGGGCGGCCCTTCGCCACCCGCCGCGCCTGCCGCGGGAGCGCCGGACGATCGACGTCCCGACGCTCGTCGTCTGGGGCGGGAAGGACCGCTACCTGGGGCCGGCGCTCGCCGAGGGGCTCGAGCGGTGGGTCCCGGACCTCGTCGTGGAGCGCCTCCCCGACGCGAGCCACTGGGTCCCGGCCGACGCGCCGGAGCGCGTGAACGAGCTCCTGATCCGCTTCTTCCGCGCCTGAACGGCCGTCAGGCGGCGTGCCGGTTCTTCCGGACGAAGTCGATGTAGCCGCGCTCGACGTCGGTCGCGAGGAGCTTGACCCGCACCCTGTCGCCCACGCGGAGGCCGCCGAATCCCTCGACGATCTTCCCCTCCACCGGGGGCCGGAAGATCCGCGCCCAGGTCCCCTTGGCCGAGGCGCCGGTCACGACGCCGTCGAACCACTCCCCGATCCGGTTCTGGAGGAGCATCGCCGCCGCCGACTTCCTCACCTGCCGCTCCACCTTGTCGGCGTCGTTCTCCTGCTCGGTGCAGTGCGCGGCCAGCTCCTCCAGCTCGGCCCAGGCGTACGGCGACGGGCGCGAGGCGAGGGCCGCCTTGAGGAGCCGCTGGGTGACGACGTCGGGGTAGCGGCGGTTCGGCGCCGTGGAGTGCGTGTAGTCGAGGACGGCGAGGCCGAAGTGCCCCGCGGCGGCGCCCCCCGGGTACTCGACAGCGTACTCCCCGCGCCCCATCAGCTTCACGACGACCAGCGAGAGGTCCGGGAAGCGGACCGGGTCGGCCTTCCGCCGCCGCGCGAGGAAACCGGCCAGCGCCTTCGGGTCGGGCTCGGGCGGCAGCGCGTCACCGTACTCGGCGGCCAGCTCGACGATCCGGGGCCAGCGCTCGGGCGACCGGACGACGCGGCGGAGAGACGCCATCCCCTTCGTCCGCAAGTACCTCGCCGAGACACCATTCGCCGCGATCATGAAGTCCTCGATCAGGTCGCGCGCCCGATTCTTCTCGTCGAGCTTCAGCTCGGTCAGGTTCCCGTCCGCGAAGACGGCCCGCGGCTCGAGGGTCTCGAAGTCGAGGGCCCCCTCCTCGTGCCGCCGCTCCTTCAGGCGCCGCGCGGCCGCGTCCTGCTCCTTCAGGTTCGCGGCGAGCCCCGGGACCGCCTCGAGCGGCGCGGGAGCCGGGCCCTCGCCCGAGAGCCACGCGGCCACGGCGTTGTAGGCGAGCTTCGCCCGGTTCACGACCCGCGCGCGGTAGATCGCCGAGGCGCCGAGGCCGCCGCCGCCGTCGACCACGTACTCCGTCACGACGGCGAGGCGCTCCTCGCCTTCGTTCAGGGAGGTCAGGTCGAACGAGAGCTTCTCCGGGAGCATCGGGAAGACGGCCGCGCCCGTGTAGACCGACGTCGTGTTCTGCCGCGCGTGGAGGTCGATCGGCGTCCCCTTCCTCACGACGGCGTCCACGTCGGCGATGGCGACCCGTACCCGGGTCTCCCCGGTCGGGAGCTTCTCCGAGACCGTCAGCTGGTCCAGGTCGCGCGAGTCGTCGTTGTCGATCGAGCACCAGAGAAGACCGCGGAGGTCCCGGACGGCCTCCCCCTCCTCGCGCGCGGGCCCGTCGATCCCTTCGAGCTGCCGGAGCGCCTCGCGCGGGAAGTCGGGAGCGAGGCCTCGGTCGAGCATGGCCTGCCGGGCGATCTCGAGGAGGTCGGCGCGCTGCCTTCCGCTGAAGTGCACGGGGGCACTTTAGACCAGACCCGGGGCGCCGGAAGGTAAACCGCGGCCCGGCCGGCGACGTCTCCCGGAGGGGGCATCCGTCCCGGCACGGATCTGGCAAGGGTCCGGGGTGAAGGATGCCCACGATGGAGCAGACGCAGATGATCCGCCCCCCCTCCACCAAGATCTTCCTCGCGATCCTCCTCGTCCTGACCGCCGCGGCGGCGCTCCTCCTGACGGGCTGCAGCAGCGTCTCGGCCGAGGCGATCCGCTACGTCGGCGCGCCGCAGCCCCCGCCGACCGACCCGTCCCGGGTGGAGATCCTCCGGCGCGTCCCGTCGCGGCCGCACGAGAAGCTCGGCGAGGTCGTCCTCCAGCCCTCCGGCGACCCCGACGTCGCCGCCATCGAGAAGAAGATGCGGGAGGAGACGGCGAAGCTGGGCGGCGACGCCGCCGTCCTCGTCTACGACAAGACGAAGCGGATGGGGACCGTCTATTCCGGCGACTGGTGGGTCGTCCGCGCCCAGCCGCTCTGGGGCCGCACGATCGTCGTCGTCGCCGTCAAGTACAAGGGGTGACCCGGTGCCGGCCGCTCGCCTGACCTAGACTCGGCGGCGAGGCCGCCGCAATTGCGCATCACCCCTCTTCTCGTCGCCCTGGCGGTCCCGGCGGCGCTCCTCGCGCAGCCGGCGCCCGCCCCCGCTCCGCCGTCCCTCGGCGCGGAGGTCCGCGCCGCGATCGGGCGCGGCGACTACGACCGGGCGATCTCGCTCGCGGAGGCGGCCGCGAAGGCCGATCCGAAGAGCTCCGACGCGCAGCTCTGGCTCGGGCGCGCGTACGGGGAGAAAGCGCGGCGGGCGTCGGTCCTGTCGGCCTACGGCCCGGCCCGGAAGGCGAGGACGGCCTGGGAGAAGGCCGTGGCGCTCGACCCCGACAACGTGGCCGCCCGCTCGGACCTCGTCGAATACCACGTCCGCGCGCCCGGCATCGTCGGCGGCGACAGGGCCGAGGCGAAGCGCCAGGCCGACGAGATCCTGAAGCGGAATCCCGCGCGGGGGCACCTCGCCTGGGGGACGATCTTCGAGGCGGAGAAGGACGACGCCGGGGCCGAGACGGAGTTCCGTCTCGCGGCGGAGACCGCCGGGGCCGACGCCGGCGACCGCGTCCGCGGATGGTGGCGCCTCGCCCGCCTCTACGAGCGGCAGGGGAAGAAGCCGGAGGCCGTCGCCGCCCTCCGCCGCGCCGTCGAGGTCGACCCGGGCTACGACCGCGCCCGGAAGGACCTCGAACGGCTGACGAAGGGTTGAGTCTCCCCGACCGCCCTCGTGAGTCGAACGCTCAGCGCTTCCGTGCGCCCTTCCCCTTCGCGGCCTTCTTCTTCGGGGCCGGCTTCCTCGCCTTCTTCTTCGCGGCCTTCTCCGCCGCCTTTTCCTTCAGCGCGGCCTGCGCCGCCGCGAGACGGGCGATCGGGATCCGGAACGGGGAGCAGGAGACGTAGTCCAGCTTCGTCCGGTGGCAGAACTCCACGCTCGACGGCTCGCCGCCGTGCTCGCCGCAGATGCCGACTTTCAGGTTCGGCCGGGTGAACCGGCCCCAGGTGACGCCCCACGCCATCAGCTTCCCGACGCCGCCCTGGTCCAGCTTCTCGAACGGGTCGGCCGGAAGGATCTCCCGCCTCACGTACTCGGGGAGGAACTTCCCGGCGTCGTCGCGCGAGAGGCCGAACGTCGTCTGGGTCAGGTCGTTCGTCCCGAACGAGAAGAACTCGGCCACCGTCGCGATCTCGTCGGCCGTCACCGCCGCGCGCGGCAGCTCGATCATCGTCCCGACGAGGTAGGGGACCTTGATCCCCTCCGCCTTGAAGACCTCCTCGGCCACGTCGCGGACGATCTGGGCCTGGTCCTCCAGCTCGCGGACGTTCCCGACGAGCGGGATCATGATCTCGGGCGTCGCGGCGATCTTCTCCTTCCGGACGCGGCAGGCCGCCTCCAGGATGGCCCGCGCCTGCATCCGCGTGATCTCGGGGAAGATGATCCCCAGCCGGCAGCCGCGGTGCCCCAGCATCGGGTTCATCTCGTGGAGGTCGGACACCTTGCGGGCCACCTTCTCCACCGGTATCCCGGCCTGCTTCGCCACCTCCTCCTGCTCGGCCGCGGTGTGCGGCAGGAACTCGTGGAGCGGCGGGTCGAGCGTCCGGATCGTCACGGGCCGCGGGCCCATCGCCCGGAAGATGCCGATGAAGTCCTCGCGCTGCATCGGGAGGATCTTCGCGAGCGCCTTCTCGCGCTCCGCGACCGTGTCGGCGAGGATCATCTCGCGCATCGCGACGATGCGCCCCTCGCCGAAGAACATGTGCTCGGTCCGGCAGAGGCCGATCCCCTCGCCGCCGAAGGCCACGGCGTTCGAGGCCTGGTCGGGCTGGTCGGCGTTGGCGCGCACCTTCAGGCGGCGCGCGGCGTCGGCCCACGCCATCAGCTTCGCGTAGCGGTGGTAGACGTGGCTCTTCTTCGGGTCGAGGGTCTTCTCGAGGACGACCTGCAGCACCTCGGAAGGCATCGTGGCGACCTTCCCCTCGATCACCTCGCCCGTGGTCCCGTCGACGGAGATCCAGTCCCCTTCCTTGAAGGTCTTCCCGTTGACGGCCATCGTCCGGGCCCGCGCGTCGACGTGGATCGCCTCGCAGCCGACGACGCAGACCTTCCCCATCTGGCGCCCGACGAGCGCCGCGTGCGACGTCATGCCGCCGCGGGCCGTCAGGATCCCCTCGGAGGCGTTCATCCCCTTGATGTCCTCGGGGCTCGTCTCCTCGCGGACGAGGAGCACCTTCTCGCCCCGCCCCGCCCACTCGAAGGCGTCGCCCGCCAGGAAGACGATCCGCCCGGAGGCGGCGCCCGGCCCCGCGTTCAGGCCCTTGGCCAGGAACTTGCCGCCCTCGATCGCCTCGCGCTTCTTCGCCGGGTCGAAGATGGGACGGAGGAGCTGGTTCAGCGAGTCGGGGTTCACGCGGAGGACGGCCTCCTCCGGCGTGATCAGCTTCTCCTCGGCCATCTCGACGGCGATCCGGACCTCCGCGAAGCCGGTCCGCTTGGCGGTCCGGGTCTGGAGCATGTAGAGCTTGCCGCGCTCGACCGTGAACTCGATGTCCTGCATGTCGCGGTAGTGGCCCTCGAGCGTCTTGCGGATGTCGAGGAGCTGGCGATAGATGGCCGGCATCCGTTCCTTCAGGGTGGCGATCTTCTGCGGCGTCCGGACGCCCGCGACGACGTCCTCCCCCTGCGCGTTGATCAGGTACTCGCCGTAGAAGACGTCCTCGCCCGTGGCCGGGTCGCGGGTGAAGGCCACGCCCGTGCCGCAGTCGTCGCCGAGGTTCCCGAAGACCATCGACTGGACGTTCACGGCCGTCCCCCAGTCCGAGGGGATGGCGTTCAGCTGCCGGTAGACGATGGCCCGCTCGTTCATCCACGAGCCGAAGACGGCGCCGATGGCGCCCCAGAGCTGCTCCATCGGGTCGTCGGGGAAGGAGCGCCCGGTCCGCTTCCGGATCTCGGCCTTGAACTCCCGCACCAGCTCCTTCAGGGCGTCGACCGGGAGCTCGGTGTCCAGCTTCACGCCGCGCGCGTGCTTCTTCTTCTCGAGGATGACCTCGAACGGGTCGCGCTCGCGCTTGGCGGCCGGCTTCAGGTCGAGGACGACGTCGCCGTACATCGCGACGAACCGGCGGTAGCAGTCCCAGGCGAAGCGGGGGTTCTTCGAGCCCGTCGCCAGCCCCTCGACCGTCCGGTCGTTCAGGCCGAGGTTCAGGATCGTGTCCATCATCCCCGGCATCGAGGCGCGGGCCCCCGACCGGACGGAGACGAGGAGGGGCTGGACCGGGTCGCCGAACTTCCGCCCCAGCTGCCTCTCGACCCGTCCGAGGTGGGCGGCGACCTCCCGGTCGAGCCCCTTCGGGTAGGCCTTGCCGTGGTCGTAGAACCACGTGCAAACCTCTGTGGTGATTGTGAATCCGGGCGGGACGGGGAGGCCGAGCCGGGCCATTTCGGCCAGGTTCGCTCCCTTTCCGCCGAGGAGGGCCTTCTGCTCCCCTTTCCCCTCCGCGGTGCCTCCCCCGAACGAATAGACGTACTTTGTCTTTGTGGCCATAGTCGGATGCTCCCTCTCGGGTCCGGATCCTCCCCCATGGAGGGCCCGTCCGGTAGTCCCCCTTTATCCCATTGACTGTTGCAAAAACCGGGGGATATGCTTTACCCGGCAGGTCTGTTGGCAGAGATGTCTCGTAAGTTCGACGAGATCGAGCCCGGGGTCCAGGGTCCCGCGAGCTACGGCGTCACGGGTCCCCTGAGAACCTCCGTCCCGGCCCAGTGGAACTGGGAGGAGCTCAACTCCGTCTACCGCCCGCGCCTCATCGCCGCCGGCATCGTCCGCTTCGGCCTGACGCGCGAGGAGTGCGAGGACGCCGCGCAGACCGTCTTCCTGAAAGTCATCGCGCAGAACCCGCGCGTCCGCGACCCGAAGGCCTACCTGCGCGCCGCGTTCCTGAACCAGGCGCAGAACATCGCCGAGGCGCGCACTCGGGCCCGGGGGCGCGATACCGAGCTGGACCCCGACGCGATCTACCGGAGCGCCATCTACGACCCCGAGGAGCGCGAGCGGCAGGCCGAGAAGATCCGGAAGATCACGGCCGTCACCGGCGCCTTCAAGCGGATCGGCGACAAGTGCCAGACGGTGATCCGCTGCTACTGCGTGAACGACTGCTCGCTGGCCGAGACGGCCGAGAAGGCCGGCTACTCGGAGAAGACGATCTGGAAGCGCGTCCAGGAGTGCCTGAAGAGGATGCGGCAATGCCTCGCATAGTCACCGCGAGCCACCCGAGCGAGGCGGACCTGCTGAACCTCGCCGCCGGCCGGAAGGCCGAGGGGCTCGAGGAGTGCCGCCGCCACCTCGAATCGGGCTGCCGCCTGTGCGACGTGCGCCTCGCCGAGCTGGCCGAGCTGGTCGAGTCGGTCCGCGAGGAGGAGGCCTTCGACGCCCTCCTCGAGGGGGACGGCCTGCCCGCCCTCCCCGAGTTCGGCGGCCAGAAGCTCGACTTCCGGAGGCCCGCGCCCCAGCTCGAGGACATCTACCGCCTCGCGCAGAGCGCCGAGCCCCTGGCCGAAGGCCTCCTGGCCGCGGCCGGCGCCGGTGACGCCGAGCTGGACGAGGCCCTCCGCGCCCTCTACGGTAACCCCTCCCGCGGCTTCGCCCTCCTTTACGCCTGCCAGAAGGGGAACGCCCTCGTCGTCAAGGCCCCGCTCGGCGGGCGCGGGCTGGCCCGGGCCGTGTTGGGGGAGGCCAGGAGCCTCATGGACGCGAACACCGAGGCCCGCCTCGCCACACCGGCCCCGCGCGAGAGCGTCCAGGCCGAGGCGAAGCTCCTCGAGTCGCAGGCGCAGAACCTCCTTGGCTACTCCGTCGAGGCCCGGGCCGCGGCCGCGGAGGGCCGGGAGTTCTTCCGCGCTTCGGGCGACGTCGGCTTCGGGCTGGCGCTGGCCGACTATTACGAAGGCTCGGCGGCCAGCTTTGCGAAGGACTACGTCGCCGGCGAGCGGCTCCTGAAGAAGGCCCTCAAGGTCTTCGCCGAGTTCGGCCAGGACAACCTGATTGCCCGGGCCGAGTCGGCACTAGGACTCCTCTGCATTCACAGAGGAGACGAGGCCCGATCACTGGCATACCTCGATCACGCCATCGAGCTCTTCGACCCGGTCGAGGACGCGCGGTTCCTTACGGCTACGCTCATCAACCGGGCCATGGCGCTCTTGCGGCTCCGCCGGCTTGACGAAGCCCGTACAACGTATGCGAAGGCGCTGAGCGTCGCACGAAAGTTGCAGATGAAGGGCCTCCTGGTGAACATCCGTTCGGGGTTGGCGCAGATCGACATTCAACGCCAAGAGTACGGGCGCGCGCTGCGTGCCTTCCAGGAACTCGCGCGTGATGAGCGGGCGGCCGGGTGGACCGAGCAGGCATTCATCTCCGAGCTCTACGTTGCCGAGTGTCTCGGCAGGCTCGGACGCGAGGAAGAGATGGGAGAAGCCATCTTGGCACTGCGGGCCGAGCGCAAGGTGAATCCGTTCGGCCCCTCGCCAGCCATGGAAGAGCTCTTCTCCTGCCTCGATCAGGGTGCCCTCGACGCCGACCTCGTGGCCCATGTCCGCACCTATCTCGTGGACGAGACCAACGGGGTCCAGCGGGAGTACCGCCCGCTCCGGCTGGCCGGTTAACCCCCTCAGCCCCTGCCGCTTTTCGGCCGCCTGCCGGGCGACCTTCACTTTTCCGACACCCCCCAGGCCAAAGGGGGGTCAAAATGGCTACGGTCGCTGTCTGAGTTAGTGGAAGGTCAAACGGGTCACTTCGTTCCGGGCGAAGGGACTCGATGAATCTTCCAGAGGAGGTTTCATGTATCGCTTCGACTTCGGATTCATGGGGGGCCTGTTTCACCTGCTGTTTCGCCTGACCTCGGTATTCGACATGGCCGGCGGTACGGTTCCGGTCGGCTGGCACGCCGGCGGTACGGTTCCGGTCGGCAGCCAGGCCGGCGGTACGGTTCCGGTCGGCTGAGGTCTAGAAAGAAAACGCGACTGATCGCGCCCGCGGGGGATGTGTGCCCGCGTGAGCGGGATTTGTGCAGGGAGTAATTGAGAAGCGATCTCATGGAGCCTTTCCTTCGATGAACGCCATGGCGGGCGGAGCAAGGCCCGCGGCGCGCCCGGACGCGCCGCTCGCTCTGACGCTTCGAGCGCCCGAACGGCTGTTCGTGGACGACGTGGCCGGTGCCGGCGGAGGTGTCCTCCTCCACCTCGAGGTCCGGAACCGCAGCGCCGTCCCGTGGGACGCCTGGGTCCCGAACGGCCCGATCCTGGAAGTCGCCGTCTACAACGCGGCCGGCGACGAGAAGACCCGGCAGACCCGGCAGCTGAAGATGCTCTCCCCCCCGACGAGGCTCGATCCCGGACGCGGGTTCCTCCTCCCCCTCCGGATCGTCCTCACCGACCTTCTCCCGCGGGGGGAGACCTTCTCGCTGCACGTCCGCTTCGCGCCCGGAACGGAAGCGGCGGAAACCACCCTCCGCCTCGTGCCGCGCGCCTGACCCGCGCGCGGCACGGGGCCCTGTCCGCGGTCAGCCTACGACGCGGAACCGGCGGTATTCGCGGCGGATGCCATTCGCCTCGTCTTCGAGATACGCCCGGACATGCGCAATCAGATTCGCATTGAGCTCTCCCTGGTCGAGGCACGCGAAGAGCTCTGCCAGGGCGAGCGGAGAGACGACGAAGTGTTCCCGCCGCTCCTCCCGAAGGTTCCTGATCACAGAGGCCATCTCCTCGTCTCGGCCGAGTTGTCCCAGGCACTCGGCCGTGTAGAGGTCCGCAAAGAAGGCCTGTTGCATCCAGCGTTCCCGTCGCGCCTCATCAGCGACTTGCCGAAATGCCTTGAGGGCCCGCGAGAACTCGCGGCGAACGAGGTCACTCACCGCGAGGCCCGTGCGAGTGATTGACATCTGCGCGCGGAGATTCATCCGTCGTGCAACCAGGAGAGCGCGCGAGAAGCTGACGCGAGCCTCGTCAAATCGGCCAAGGCGGGAGAGGGCCGCCCCTTGGTTCGAGAGAATTGCCGAGAGGAACTGGCCGTCTTCGGCTCCATCGGTAGTATCTATCGCATGCTGCAGATAGGGTAGGCCACGGCGCTCCTCGCCCCGATGAAGATACAGGGTTCCAAGCGTCGCTTCGACTCGAGCTCTCAGATTCGGCGGGTCGAAGGCAGCAACAGCGCGAAGGGCCTTCTTGAGGAGCTTCTCGCCCGCGGCATACTCCTTCGCGAAGATCGCTGCTGAACCCTCGAAGTAGTCGGCCATCACCTTACCCAAGCCCGTTCCACCGCCGGCCGCGAAAAGGGCCCGAGCGTCGGCCGCTGCCTTACGCGCGTCCGAGGGATAACCAAGTTGATTCAGGGCCTGTGACTCCAGGAGCTTCGCCTCGGCCTGAAGGGTCTCTTGCGAGTTCCCGATGGCGCGGCGTACCGCCTCCGTCTCGTCTGCCGGCGACAGAACCTCGTAGTAGAGGCGACGAGCCAGCTCAAGGGCTCTGAGAGGATCCTGGCGAACGAGCAAGTTTCCCTTCTGGCAGATCGAGAAGAGTGCGAAGGAGCGAGAGGGATACTCCCTTGACAAGCGGAGGCTCGCTTCCAGTTCGCCGCCGCCGGCGCGGGCGGCGATGAGGATCTGCTTCGCCAGGGAATCCGCCGCTCGAAGGCGAATGACGTCAGGCGGATTGAAAACGCTCGGGGGCTGCCCCTTCTTCGGCCTTCGTTCCAGCAGGAGCGCGATGCGCTCGGTCTCGCGGAAGAAGAGCCGAAGCTCCAAGGGCGCCTTCCTGAGCGGCCGACGTCGGGTGTCTCGGAACTTCCGCCGGGCGTCTTCGATCTTCCCCTCTGCTGCCAGGCAGAGGGCGACGGCGCAGGTGGCGACGACGTAGCCGCCCCAGACCTCCCCGCCGCGAAAGGCCTTCGCGGCCTGCCGGAGCGCTGTCAGGGCGGGCCGCCGCCGGCCCTCCCCCCACTCGGCGAGCCCCGCGGCCAGGGTGGCCCGGGCCAGGTCCGCTTCGTGCCCCGAGACGACGAAGGTCTCCACAGCCCGCGATGCAAGGACCGCAGCCTCTCCGAAGCGCCCTTCCTCGATACGCCGGAGCGCTTCGAACGACTCGACCCGCGCGAGGAGCGGCTCGCTTCCCCGCCCCTTGCCGAACGAGGTCCACGCCGCATCGAGCGCCTCTTGCTCCCGCCCTTCCGCGGGAAGAATCATGGCGAAGTCGCCCGACCAGAGATCCGCGGCTCCGATGAGAAGGAGAGCGCGGCCGCGAAGGTCCGCGGCCGGAATCACGGCCTCCGGAGCCGGTTCGTGGCAAGCGGTCCCGGCCAGGGATCCGGCCCGATCCAGCCAATCTCGAACCGCCTCTCCCACCCTCGCCCAGAGCGCGGGATCCTCTTCGACTTCGGAGATCGCTCCGTCGAGGGCGTACGCGAGGGCCAGCCGGTCCCTGAGCGTGGCGACGTCGAGGCGCCCGAGGGCTTCCTTCCTCGATTCCTCTCTCCTGATGGCGGCAAGCAGGGTCTCCGCCGCGGTCCGCGCCTCGTCTCGAGCCCGCGCCGCCGCCTCCGCCAGCTCGCGCAGATCGAGACGCGAGCGCGGCGGGGGCGCGGACTCGCCTCTTGGCCGCTCGCGGTAAGGATCCC
>DAOMFB010000010.1:0-19881 GCA_035429585.1 Thermoanaerobaculia bacterium | reverse complement strand
GGAAGAACCGGACGGAAAGTCGGAGCGGGCAGGTCGGGCGGCGTGTCGTGGGTGCTGGACGTCGACGGCAACTTCGCGATGCGCAGCAACATGGAGCTGGTCTCCATCGGCCCCGTCACCGATTCCACGGCCGAGGGGATCCTGAAGGAGCTGGTGCGGCGGCACGCCGCGGCCACGAGGAGCGAGGTCGCGAAGAAGATCCTCGATTCGTGGGAGACGGTCCTGCCGAAGTTCGTGCAGGTCCTTCCCAACGACTACCGCCGCGTCCTGGAGGCGCAGGCGCGGATGCGCGAGAAGGGGCTCCCGGAAGACGAAGCCGTCCTCGCCGCCTTCGAGGAGAACGCCCGGAGCCCGGTGCGGGTGAGCGGGAGCTGAGATGGGCAAGCTGACCGGCTTCCTCGAGTACCGGCGCGAGGCGCCCCCCTCCCGCAAGCCGGCGGAGCGGGTGAAGGACTGGGAGGAGACCCACTTCCATCCCCCCGACGAGACGCTGAGCCGGCAGGGGGCCCGCTGCATGGAATGCGGCACCCCCTACTGCCACACCGGGAAGCTGATCGGCGGGATGGCCTCGGGCTGCCCCGTCCACAACCTGATCCCCGACTGGAACGACCTCGTCTGGCGCGGCCAGTGGCAGGAGGCGGCCATCCGCCTCCACCAGACGAACAACTTCCCCGAGTTCACCGGGCGCGTCTGCCCCGCGCCGTGCGAGGGCTCGTGCACGCTGGGCCTCGACGGCGACCCGGTGACGATCAAGTCGATCGAGTGCACCATCGCCGACAAGGCGTTCGACGAAGGGTGGGTCGACCCGGGCGTCCCCGCCACGCGGACCGGGAAGAAGGTCGCCATCGTCGGCTCCGGCCCCGCGGGCCTCGCGGCCGCGGCCCAGCTGAACAAGGCCGGGCACACCGTCACCGTCTTCGAGCGGGCCGACCGCGCGGGCGGCCTCCTGATGTACGGCATCCCCAACATGAAGCTCCCGAAGACGCTGGTTTCGCGCCGCCTCCGGCTGATGGCCGACGCCGGCATCCGCTTCGTGACGGGGGTCGAGATCGGGCGCGACGTCCCCTCGCAGAGCCTCCTGACCGACTGGGACGCCGTCGTCCTCGCCTGCGGCGCGGCCCAGGCGCGGGAGCTGCCGATCGAAGGGCGGAGCCTCTCGGGCATCCACCTGGCCATGGAATTCCTCCATGCCAACACGAAGAGCCTCCTCGACTCGAACCACGCCGACGGCGAGTTCATCAATGCCAAAGGCAAGCACGTCGTCGTCATCGGCGGCGGCGACACGGGGACCGACTGCGTCGGCACGGCCCTCCGCCACGGCGCCGCGAGCGTCGTCCAGCTCGAGATCCTCCCCCGCCCGCCCGAGACGCGCGCCGCCGACAACCCCTGGCCGCAGTGGCCCAAGGTCTACCGGCTCGACTACGGGCAGGAGGAGGCGGCGGCGATTCAGGGCGCCGACCCCCGCACCTACTCCATCCAGACCAAGCGCTTCGCCGGCGACGCGGAGGGCCGGGTCCAGGAGGTCCACACCGTGGACATCGAGTGGAAACGCGACCCCGAGGGGCGCATCCACCTGATCGAGGTCCCGGGGAGCGAGCGGGTCTTCCCCGCCGAGCTGGTCCTCCTCGCGATGGGCTTCCTCGGGCCGGAGAAGAAGGGCCTCGTCACCGAGCTCGGTCTCAAGCTGGACGAGCGCGGCAACGTCGTCGTGGACGGCGAACGGATGACCAGCGTCCCCGGCGTCTTCGCCGCGGGCGACATGGTCCGCGGCCAGTCTCTCGTCGTCTGGGCCATCGAGGAAGGCCGCAAGGCCGCCCGCGGCGTCGACAAGTACCTGATGTACGGGGAGACGTATCTGCCGTGACGGGCCCGATTCGCCGCCGAACCACAGATTGGCAGACCTGACCCCAACCACTCGTGATGGCATGAGGTATCGCCGGAGAAGCAGGTCCGTTCCTCTGGCTTCCATTCTCCTCGTCGCCGCATGCAGCCGCGCGCCGCGCGATCCGGTCCTCGAGTGCCTGAACGGCGCCGCGAAGGCCGCGGAAGCCCGCGACGCGGACGGCGTCCTGGCTCGCCTTTCGTCGGCCTACCGCGACGCGGAGGGAGGGAAGGCGGAGGCCGCGCTCTCCCTGAAGCGATACTTCGCGGCCTACGAATCGCTCTCGATCTCCCTCGCCGCCGTCACGCTCCGCCGCGGCGACTCCTCCGCCCGGGCGAGGTTCACGGTGAGAATGTCCGGGCGGCCGCGCGCCGTGGCCGGCCTCGACGGAATCCTCCCCCGCGCCTCCCGCTGGCGTTTCGACGTGAGGCTCGAGGCGGAAGGGGACGGCTGGAAGATATCCGAAGCCGCCTGGGAACCCCTGGAGTCCGACTAGACGCATGGCGGCCAGGCCCGAAAGCTCGTACCGGAAAATCTGGGCGGTCGTATCGAAGATCCCCCGCGGCCGCGTCGCGACGTACGGACAGGTCGCCCGGCTAGCCGGCCTGCCGAACCACGCGCGCCTCGCCGGGTACGCGCTCCACGCCCTTCCCGCGGCCAGCGCCGTCCCGTGGCACCGCGTCGTGAACGCGAAAGGCGAGGTGAGTCCGCGCCGCGACGGCTCCGGCCACGACCGGCTTCAGCGCGTGATGCTCCAGAGGGAGAAGGTCCGCTTCGACCCGAGCGGCCGAATCGACCTCGCTGCGCATCGCTGGCGCCCGGCCTCCGGCGGCGTCGACGACGACCTGATGTCCGGGGTGACGCGCCGGCCCCGGTCGTCGCCGCGCTGATTCGGAAGGCGACCGGATCGAGGCCTGTCCCCGATGGCCCCGGGTCCTACAATCGTTAAGTGAACCTCACGCCGGCGCAGACTCTGATCGCCTATGTTCGGGCCTTCGAGACGCTGCGTGCAGAGAACGTCGTACCCTTCTATCTCCTCCCCTGTACCTTCATTCGACCCGATGGTGTCTGGGTGGTGCAGGACCCGGAAACCGCGCTCGCTCTCGTTGAACATCTCATCGAGCACGCACGGGCTCAGCGGTACTGCAGAACCGAGGTCTCCGGTCTCACGATCCGCCCACTCGCCGCAACGCTCGTTGAGCTCTCGGGGGTCTTCGTTCGCTACGACGACCAGTCGTCCGAGACCGGCCGATTCGGCTTCACCTATCTCCTCCGGGCCGACTCTGAGGCCTGGAGGATCGTCGTCGCCGCTGCCCACGACCCTCCCGCCCAGGCGACACCGCCTTCGCCATGAACCGACTCGGCGGGCGATTGGCCGAGTTCATTAGCCGGCATTAGCCGTATTAGCCGGTATTAGCCGGGGTCAGGTCTGCTTTCATGTGGTCCGAGGTCGCTGACCGAAGAGCCGGTTCCTCTTCAGGATCGAGGTCCGCTCCACTCGCCGAAACCGGAGAGGCTTTCCGGTCGCGGGCCTTCTGCGCGTCTCGAACCGCATCGGTCCGGGAATGCCGCGGAGGGCTAACGCGGGCGCGGCAGGCGCCGCCGTAGAATCTGCTCGGAAGGCATGAAGAAGGTCGTCGGCATCAGCCTCGGCTCGGGCGAGGAGAACTTCGAGTTCCACGCCCCGTTCCTGGGGCAGCCGTTCCACGTCCGGCGCATCGGCACGGGCGGCAACATCGCACAGGCCGTCAAGCTGCTGAAGCTCTACGAGATGCACGCCGACGCCATCGGCCTCGGCGTCGTGCGGGACCGCTACACGGTCGGCTCGCGCGGCTACGTGGAGAAGGACAGCGCGCGACTGACGGGCGTCGTGAAGTACGTCCCCGTCACCACGGGGGGGCGCCTCGGCGACATCCTCCAGGAATGGGCCGTCCGCCACGTCCAGAACAAGCTGGGGGACTACTTCAACAACGCCAACGTCCTCTTCTTCTCGGGGACGACGAACTACAAGCTGGCGCAGGCGATGTCGGAGTACACGCAGAACATGCACTTCGCCGACCCGGTGCTCCAGCTCGGCATCCCCAAGCTCCTGACCTCGCTGGAGACCCTGGAGCTGTACGTCAGCGGCGCGCACTACGTCCTCGACTGGACGCCGCCCGCGGTGATGTCCTCGGAGCCGCTCCGGGAATGGACCCGCTTCCTCCTGCAGAAGGCGATGCACAACGCCACGGTCATCGTGGCCCCGGTGCACGAGCTCGACGGCTTCGGGCCGGAGGACCTCGCGGGCAAGACGATCGTCACCTCCACCGTGAACGAGAAGCGCCTCGGGCGGTTCCGCGACCAGGGCGTCCAGATGGTCGTCGACGGCTCGCCGCTGATGTCCGGCCACGCCCTCGGCGCCCCGCTGCTCGACGCGATGATCGTCGCGGCGACGGGGAAGAAGCCCGAGAAGATCCCCGAGGACGACTACCTGGAGATCCTCACCGAACTCGAGGCCGAGCCCCGGATCCTCTATCCGAACGGCTTCAAGCGCGTCAACCGCTTCGCCTTCGTCATCCACCCGCTCTCGCAGGAGTACTTCAAGCAGGTCAAGCCGATCGAGATCCTCTCGCAGGTGTCGCCGCCCATCTTCATGGACACGCTGGAGAAGGCGCTGGCCTGGGCGCCCCCCTTCGTCTACTCGCGGATCACCGGCATCAAGTCGCCGACGGGGGTGGAGGCCGAGGGGTGGCTGATCTCCGTGGGGGGCACGCCCAAGGAGATCATGAGCCACGATCCGGAGTTCACGTACAGCCGCCTCCTCGAGGCCGCGAACATCGCGAAGCGCCTCGGCGCCCAGATCATGGGCCTCGGCGCGTTCACGAAGGTCGTCGGCGACGCGGGCCTCACGGTGGCGCGGCGCGCTCCCCTGCCGATCACCACCGGCAACAGCTACAGCGCCTCCGGCGCGCTCTGGGCGGCGCACGACGCCCTGCTGCGTCTCGGGCTCCTCCCGGAGCCGAAGCCGGGCCGGAAGATGCCGATGAAGGCGATGGTCGTGGGGGCCACCGGGGCCATCGGATCGGTCTGCGCCCGCCTCCTGGCGCTCGTCGCCGAGGAGGTCTACATGGTCTCTCCCGAGACCGCGAAGCTCCTCGCCCTCAAGGAGACGATCCGGAAGTCGACGAAGGGCGCGAAGCTCTTCCTCTCCTCGCGCGCCGACAAGGACCTCGCCGACATGGACCTGATCGTCACCGCCACGTCGGGAGCCGGCAAGAGGGTCCTCGACATCATGAAGGTCAAGCCCGGCTGCGTGATCACCGACGTGGCGCGCCCGCTCGACCTGTCGCCCGAGGACGTCGCCAGGCGCCCCGACGTCCTCGTGATCGAGTCCGGCGAGATCCGGCTCCCCGGCGAGGTGCGGATGCGGAACATCGGGCTGCCGAAGAACGTCGCCTACGCCTGCCTCGCCGAGACGATCGTCCTCGCGCTGGAGGGGAAGTTCGAGAACTTCACGGTCGGCCGCAACATCGAGTGGGAGAAGGTCCGCGAGATCTACCGCCTCGGCCGCAAGCACGGGATGGAGCTGGCGGCGATCTCCGGCGTGAACGGCGTCTTCTCCGACGCGGACATCCGCCGCGTCCGCCAGCTGGCCCTCGCCGCCCGCGCCCGGCTGTCGCGGGCGGGGAAGGCCCGCCGCCGCACGGCCTGACCCGTCCCGCCCGGGGCCGCGCCCCGGGTCCGGAGCCCCTTCGCCGGCCCCTAGAAGAGGAAGGTCGGGATGACGGGGACGAAGTAGACGCGGAAGTCCCAGCGGCTGCCGGGCTTGTCGTTCGGGTGCAGGACCGAATAGTCGGCCTCGATCCCGACCTCCACGGGCAGCGGGCCGAGCTGGATCAGCCGGCTGAGGCCGATCCCGACCGGAAGGAGCGTCTTGTCTCCGCTCGCCTTCCAGTTGATCGAGATGTTGGGGCTCATGCCGATGCGCCACTGCGCTTCGGCGCTCCAGTCGGGCTTGTAGTAGATGAAGTACTGGATGTTGGTGAGGCTGACGTCGGCCCGATTGCTGTTGCCGGCGATGGACCACCAGTGCTGCGCGAAGACGCCGAGCGTCCATCTCGGACCGAGGTAGGCGGCGACGACCGCAGGTCCCAGGCCCCACTTTCCGTATCCCAGCACCTCGTCCGAGGCCGTCGGGAACATCGCGGTGGGGCCCACGCCCCAGATGACCGTTCCGCCCGTGGAACCCACCTTGACGGTCTTCGCGGGCGAGGCGAGCCCCACGTAGACCATGTCCCCGAAGCCGCCCGTGCGCTTGAAAGGGTCCGCCAGGGCGTCCGGAAAGCCCGGACAGGTGTCGACCCAGGCCGGCCCCATCCCGATGCAGTCGCCGAACGCCTCGTTGATCGGCACGCTCAGGAACGGGAAGACGACACGGTTGATCAGGTTCCAGTCGCTTCCCAGGTGGAGCGGGAACGTCGGCATGATCTGAAGCCGGCTCAGGGCTTTCGTGACGCCGGCGCGCGGCGCCTCGAGCTGGATGTAGTCGTACTGGAAGGGGACCGCGACGAGATTGCTCACGGGGTTTTCCAGGAGCCGCGCGATCTGCGCCTCGGAGGGCATGCATCCGGCCTTGACGACGACCTTCAGGTCGATGGAGAGGTCCTGCTGCAGGGCGGCGCAGTCGGCGGGAGCCTTCGACGGCGTCTCCCCGGCGGCCACCCGCCCGCCCGAAAGGACCAGGTCGGCGACGACGGCGGCGATCAGGATCTTCAACTTCATCGCTCGTCCCTCCCCTGATCTCGTTCCCGAGAACCCACGATATGCCTCTTCGAGGGGACAGGGGGAACGTCGGCGAGACGGCTCGCGGCGCCTACGGTACGCAGGCGCACTCCGGGAGGGGGCGCTTGGCGAGGTACCAGAGGGTGTTGTTCGTCGAGATCGTCATCTTGCCCGTCTGCTTGACGCGCCCGAAGAGCCTCAGGACGCAGCCGTCCCCGCTCCTGCCGACGTCGAAGTCGTACCGGGAGCCCGAGGGGGTGACGATCCGGAACTCGGCCCAGTCTCCTCGTTCGTTCACCAGGGAGTCGACCTTCTCGCGCGCCGCCTCCCAGGCGACCGCCTTCAATTCCCCCTTGTCCACGAGAATCGACGCGAACTCCTCCTCGAGCCGGTCCGCGCAGGCCGGCACTCTCAGGTCGAGTCCCTTCCCGAACCAGGGCTGCGGCGGCCGGGCCGCCACGGCGGCGGCGCAATCTCCCTCGGCGGGATCGAGAAGGAGCGCCACCGAGTCCTCCCGGACCCACGCGCCCGAGGCCATGTCCTGTCCCTTCAGATCGCCGCTCGCCCGGAAGCTGTCCGCCATGACGAGCCGCCCGTCGGCGAGGCGGAAGAGGCGGCTCTCGCGCTTCCGGCCGCCGAGAACGGGCGAGTAGGAATTCGAACCGAGGAGCCCGGTGAGGAGGAAGCCGACGAGGTTGACTCCGATCATCTCCCCGGCGTTGGGGCCGACGCCCTTCCAGTTGATGACGAGGGCGCCTTCCTGCCAGCTCGCCCTGAACTTCGCCGGCGAGAAGACCTCGCTGACCTCGGCGCCGTCGCGGTTCGTGTACGTGAAGCGGACCTCCCCGGCCGTCGCCGCGACGGAGACCTTCGTCGGCTCCCCGAGAGCCTCGACGCTCAGGAACGGGATGAGCCGGGGATCCCGCCGGTACGACCGGAGGTTGACGTCGGGCCCGGAATAGCAGTACGTGCCCGAGAGCTGCTCGACGGACACCTGCTCCGGCGCAGGAGGGATGAGGTCCGGCGGCGGAACGTCGGTCCCGCAGCCCGCCAGTGCGACGAGGAGCAGGCACCCGGCCGAAAGGTGGCGGAGAGAGGTCATCGGCTCACCTCACCTCCCCCCGTTCCGTCCCGGGGGAAGGACGCGTCCGGCCCTCCGGACGGAGCCGCGGGTCTCGCGGGGCCGCCGGCTGCGCCGGACGCCTGGAAACGTGGCTTCCGGGAGCCCGGAAGTCCTCAGGGTTTCGCCGGTTTTTTAAAGGGAATCGCACGCCCCGGCCGGCGGCCCGACCGCGTCGACTTCCCGCGCGGGTAGACTCCGCGCTTCGGGAGTCGAGACGACATGAGAGTCGCGGTCATCGGGGCGTCGGCCGGCGTCGGGCTGGAGACGGTCCGGCAGGCACTCGAGAGGGGGCACGAGGTGACGAGCCTCTCCCGGCGCGTCGAGTCGCTCCCCGAGTCGCCGCGGCTCCGGAAGGTGCGCGGCAGCTCGACGATGGCGGCGGACGTGAAGGCCTCCGTGGACGGGGCCGAGGCCGTGCTCGTCACCCTGGGAACCGGGAGCAGCACGAAGCCGACGACGCTCTACTCGGATTCGGCGCGCGTGCTCCTCTCGGTGCTGAAGGAGACGGGCTCGACGCCCCCGCTCGTCGTCCTGACCGGCTTCGGGGCCGGGGAGAGCTGGGACTACAACGCGCCCCTCATGAAGCTCGCCTTCTCCGTCCTCCTCCGGGCCGTCTACGCGGACAAGAGCGAGATGGAGCGGCTGATCGCCGCGGGATACCCTCGCTGGGAGATGGTCCGCCCCGGGCGGCTGACGAACGGCCCGGTGACCGGTCGGGTCCGCGTCCTTCCGGAGCTGACGAAGGGGATGAAGGTGGGGGCCGTCTCGCGCCGCGACGTGGCGCACTTCCTCGTCGCGCAGGCGGAGCGCCCCACCTTCCTCGGCAAATACCCGGCGCTGGCCTCCTGAGAAAGGCCGGGGACGGGAGGCCTACTTCTTCCGCGTGTAGACCATCTCCATCGACTTGAACATCTTCCCGTCCGGTCCCTGGGCCCACATCTCGAAGGTGTGCTTGTCGGCGTCGACGATCGTCCCCACCGTCTTCACCTTCGTCGTCCGCTTCAGGACCGGGTCGTCCATCGTCCCGGTGCTCGTCATCACCTTTCCGGAGGCGTCGAAGGTGCCGGTCGTCATCATGATCCCGGTCCCCGCGGTGTCCATCCAGCAGCCGACGTACTTCTTCTTGTAGTTGTCGTACCCGGTGTAGCCGATCCCGGTGAAGGGCTGGCCCATCATGGTCCCCTCGTACCGGTCCTCGAGGTAGCGGCCGCCGAGCACCGCCTTCGAGACCATCGTCCCCGCCGATTCCTCGGGGGGCTTCGAGGGATCCATCCACATCTTGACCTTCACCGCCCACGTCCCCTCGAACGAGGCGAGCTTCTTGTGGCCCTCGCCGGGGGTCGCGTAAGCCTGCCAGGCCTTCATCGCCTCCTCCTCGGAGGGAGGGGCATTCTTCTCGGCCGCCGCCGGCTTCGCGGCGGGCTTCTCGGCGGGCTTGTCCGCGGCGGCCAGTGAGCCGGCGGAGAGGAAGGCGACGAGGAGGCCTGCGAGCGGGGCGATGCGCGTTTTCACGGGAGGCTCCTTTCCGGGAGGGTGGTTCCCTCGCAACTGCGACGAAGTCTCTCCCGAAACCGCGGCCGGTGTCGAGCCCGGGGCGGGTCCGCGCCGAGGCCTCTCTGCGGCCCTAGGAGGAGCCCTTCACCGTCTCCTTCGCCCGGCGCCGCTCCTCGTCCTCCTCCGTGATCAGCTTGTAGGCGACGTAATACTTGTAGATGTTCGCGACGTAGGTCACCGTCTCGCGGCCGATCCTCTTCGAGACGACGAGCTCGACGTTGTAGAACCACTTGTTCGGGTCGAGGCCCTGCTTCGCCGCCTCCTTCCGGAGGGACTGGATCCGGTTCGGGCCGGCGTTGTAGGCCGCGAAGGCGAAGAGGGCCTTGTTCAGGCGATCCATCGGCTCGTTGCCGAAGTACTGGTCGATCATGAACCGCATGTACTTCACGCCGGCGTGGATGTTCGGCTCCAGCTTCGAGATGTCGCCGACGTTCAGCTCCTTTCCGGTCGCGGGCATCACCTGCATGATGCCGATCGCCCCGACGTGGCTCTTCGCGCCCTGGTTCAGCTGCGACTCCTGGAAGCCCTGCGCCGCCATCAGAAGGTAGTCGACGTCGTACTTTTCGCCGTACTGCTTGAAGTACTGGATGATCTCGAGAAACCTCTTCCGCTCGGCGTCCGAGGCCGCGTTCTTCACGAACTTCGTGCTCTTGAGGTACTTCTGGAAGAGCACGTTCCGGGTGGCCGAGCCCTCGGGGTGCTTCTTCAGGAAGGCGTCCAGCTCGGCCTTCAGGAGCGGGCTGTTCTTCCGGATCGCCCAGGCGATGTCGCCCGTCGCGCGAAGGACGGCGCCCGCGTTGAGCTTCAGCCCCGGAAGAACGCCCGCCCAGAACCGGGCGAGATAGTCGTCCACCACGACGTACCTCACGAGGCCGGCATTGACCATCTCGAGGAGGTCCTCGTCCTCGAGGTCGTCCGGGGCGAACCGGAGCTTTGCGGGGGCCTTCCCCTTCGCGGCGAGGGCGGCGTTCAGCTTCTCCACGCTCTCATGGAAGATCGAGCCCTTTCGGACGAAGACCTCGCGGCCCGAGAGGTCCTCGGCGGTGGCGACGGGCTCGGAGGACGGTCCGCCGACGACGATCTCCGAGACGTTCGTCCCGGTCGGCAGGCTGAAGTCCGCCCTCTGGAGCCGCTCGGGCGTCACCGTGATGCTGGCGGCGGCCACGTCGCCGCGCCCGTCGAGGAGAGCCGCTTCGAGGTCCTTCCGCTCGACCGGACGGAAGACGACGTGGATCTTCAGGTTGCCGGTCTTGTACTTTCTGTTGATTTCCTCCTCGAAGAGGCGGAAGGCCTCGTACGTGATCCCGCGCTGGACCCCCTTGTCGATGAAGTAGTTCGTCCGGTTGTAGGCGACGAGGACCCGGATCACCCGCCGCTTCTTCAGGACGTCGAAATCGCCCCCGCGCTCGTCGACGGCCTGGGCCGGGGCAGAGTGGACCTGCTTCGCGGTCTTCTGAGGGACGGCGGAAGCGCGTCCGGGCGGGCAGAGGAGGATCAGCGCAGCGGCGAGGACGGACCCGACGGCGGGGGCGGCTCTCTTCATCTCGACCTCCGAACGGCTCGTCCCAGTTTACGGCAGGGAGACCCTCAGGTCCGTCTCCGGCGCGTCAGGCCAGGAGTCGCCTCGCGCCCGAGACGATCCGCTCCACGCTGGGGAGCGCCGCGCGCTCGCGGGCCGGGTCGAAAGGAATCGTCCCCTCGACGGCGACCCGCGCGTAGCGCGGCGCGAGCCCGGCTTCGAGGAGCGCGGCGGCCAGCTCGCCGGTCAACCCGAAGTCCCGGTAGTCCTCGTCGACGACGAGAAGCCGCCCGGTGCGCCTCACGTCGGCGACGACGGCGCCGCGGTCGAGCGGGGCGAGGCTTCGGAGGTCGATGACGCTCGCGGAGAGCCCCTCTCCCGCCAGCAGGGAGGCCGCCTCGGCCGCCCGGTGGATGCCCACGCCGACGCCCGCGATCGTCAGGTCCGATCCCGTCCGGCACACGGCGGCCTCGCCGAGCGGGATCGGCTCCCACCGGTCCGGGACCTCGCCTCTCCGGCCGGCCGCCGGGACGTCGTAGGAAACCGTCGTTCGTCCCCCCGCGCCGAGGTAGTCGAGCCAGTCCTCCGAGAGGAGCTGGTGCTCGAGGAAGACGACGGGGCCCTCGTCGGCGATCGCGGCGGTCAGCAGCCCCCCCGCGTCGGCGGGCGTCGACGGAGCCACCACCTTGATCCCCGGGACGTGCGCGAGCCAGCCCCAGAGCGCCTGCTCGTGCTGCCCGCCGTCGCCGTAGCCGCCGCCGCATCCGGCGCGAAGGACCATCGGCACCTTCCAGCGGCCGCCCGAGAAGGCCTCGACCTTCGCGGCCTGGTTGACGAGCGCGTCCGCGGCCACGGCCAGGAAGTCGATCATGATGAGCTCGGCCACCGGACGGAGGCCCGCCATCGCCGCGCCGACGGCCGCGCCGAGAAAGGCCGACTCGCTGATCGGCGCGTTGCGCACGCGGCGCGGCCCGAAGCGGACGAAGAGGTTCATCCGGAGCGCGCGCACGTCCTCCCCGAAGACCACCACGCGCTCGTCGGCTTCCATGGCCTCGGCCAGCGCGTCCTCGATGGCCCGGGCGTAGGTCATCTCCCTCATCACCCGGCCCCCGTGCCCGCTCCCGGTTCCGGCCGAAGCGCTTCCTCCATCGCCGTCGCGACGAGGGCCTCGACCTCCGACTCCAGCTTCGCCAGCGCGTCCGACGGGATCCCGAGGCGGTTTCGAAGCCGCGCGACCGGGTCCCTCCCCGACCCGAGCTGCGTCCGGGCGACGCGCCCGAGGATCGACGCGATCTCTCCGAGGCCGGCGACGCGCTCGCCGATCGAAGCGCCCTCCGAGGCCGTGGCCGCCGAGGCGAGGGGACCGATCCTCGGCCTCAGCTCGGCCAGCGGCTTTCTGGCGATGCGCAGAAGGGGGTCGCCGAGGAAGTGTCCGTCGGGTCGGACGCAGGTGGCCCGGAGGAATCCGGGCCCCCGTCCGCCGCGGGCGCGGTCGATCATTCCGCGCGCCGCTTCCCAGACGCTCTCCACGTCCGCGCCGTCGACCGTCGTCCCCGGCACGCCGAGGCCCCGGGCCCGCTCCTCGAGGTCGCCCCCGGTGACCGACGGCGAGGGCGTCGTGATCGCCATGCCGTTGTCCCGGCAGACGAAAAGGACCGGCAGCTCCCAGGCCGCCGCCAGGTTCATCGCCTCCATCAGCATCCCCTGGTTCATGGCCGCCTCGCCGAAGAAGGCGACGGCGATCCGTCCCGGCCGCAGGTGCTGCGCGGCGAGGGCGAACCCGCAGGCGGCGGGGCCGGCCGCGCCCACGATTCCCGAAGACGCCGCGAGGCGCTCCTTCGAGTAGAGGTGCATGTGGCCCCCCATCCCGCCGCAGAGCCCGCGCGGGGAGCCGAGGCACTCGCCGACGACGGCGGCGATCCCGACGCCGCGCAGGATCATGCCGGCCGTGCCGCGATGGTCGAGGGCGACCGCGTCGCCTTCCCCGAGGTGGTCGAGGACGCCGGCGTTGATCCCCTCCTCGCCGATCCCGAGGTGCATCTCGCCGGAGATCCGCCCGTCGTGCCAGAGGACGGCGATCGCCTCCTCGACCCGCCGGCAGACCAGCATCCTGCGATAGAGGGCGACTCGATCCGGGCCCACGTCTCCTTACCTGTGCGCCATGATAGGCGCGGCCTCCGCGGCGCAGGGAACCGAGTAGCATCACGGCCCGATGCACCCGTCTTTCGGCGCTCTGGCTCTCGCCGCGTTCGTCGCGTCGGGACTCGCTCCGCGCCTCGCCGCCCAGCCGCTGGCGGAGCGCTACGCCGACCTCGGCACGATGATCGTCACGACGTCGCGGTTCTCGATGTTCCCGCACGAGAGCCGCGCGAAGGGGCACACGTTCGAGGGAAAGGCGTACCCCGCCCGCCTCCACTACAACGACAGCACCGTGGCGATCTTCGTTCCGAAGGGCTTCCGCGCCGGGGAGGCGACCGACCTCGTCTTCTGGTTCCACGGCTGGCGCAACAACGTCGACGACGCCTTCCTCGGGTTCCGCCTCGCCGAGCAGTTCGCCGCCAGCGGCGTGAACGCGGTCTTCGTCCTCCCCGAGGGGCCGAAGGACGCGCCCGACTCCTCGGGGGGACGGCTGGAGGAGGCGGGTGCCTTCGCGAACCTGGTGGCGGACGTGCTCGGGAAGCTGAAGGCGAAGGGCCTGGTCCCGACGACAGAGCCCGGGTCGATCGTCCTCGCCGGGCACAGCGGGGCCTACCGGGTGATGGCGTTCATCCTCGCGCGGGGCGGACTGACGGCGAACGTCCGGGAGGTCTACCTGTTCGACGCGCTCTACGGCCAGCTCGAGAAATTCGCCCACTGGGTCGACCGCACCCCGGGGAAGCTCCTCGCCATCCACACCGCCGAGGGAGGGACGCGGGATCAGACGAAGGACTTCATGGACGACCTCCGGGCCTGGGACATCCCGTTCGTCGCCGCCCCCGAGAGCGCCGCGACGCCCGACCTCCTCCGGCAGAACCGGCTCGTCTTCATCGAGTCCGCGCTGACCCACGACGCCGTCGTCGCCGGCAAGGAGCAGCTCCGGGCGTTTCTCTCGGCCAGCGCCCTGCCCCGCCGGTGACCGATCCGTCGGCGTTCCGCCGTTCCCGACGGCGGCCGCGGCGGCAAAGCTTTCGATGAGACGGGTTCTCGTTTTCCTCTACAATCCGTCTCCGGCGCCCGCGGTTCCCCGGAGACGCTTCCGGCCGGGGTTCCCGGGGGTCGCCGGCGTGAGGAAGACGAAGGGTCCTTCGTGACGAGCGCCACGAAATCCGCCGAGGCGGTCCTCTCCCGCGAGGAGGTGATGCGCTACGCGAGACACCTCCTCCTCCCCGAGGTCGGGCTGCGGGGGCAGGAGCGCCTCAAGAACGGAAGCGTCCTCCTCGTGGGCGCGGGCGGGCTCGGCTCGCCGGCGGCCCTCTACCTCGCGGCGGCGGGCGTCGGGCGGATCGGGCTCGCCGACTTCGACGTCGTCGACGCGTCGAACCTCCAGCGGCAGATCCTCCACGACACGCGCTGGCTCGGGAAGCCGAAGCTCGAGAGCGCCTCCGACCGCCTTCGCGCGCTGAACCCGCACGTCGAGGTCGACCTCTTCCCCGAGCGGGTCTCCGCCCGGAACGTCCGCGCGATCCTCGACGGCTTCGACGTGGTCCTCGACGGCACCGACAACTTCGCGACCCGTTACCTGACGAACGACGCGTGCTTCCTCGCCGGGAAGCCGAACGTCTACGGGTCGATCTACCGCTTCGAGGGGCAGGTCAGCGTCTTCTGGCCGGGGCAGGGGCCGTGCTACCGGTGCGTCTACCCGGAGCCGCCGCCGCCCGACCTCGTCCCGAGCTGCGCGGAAGGGGGCGTCCTCGGCGTCCTCCCGGGGGTCGTCGGCTCGCTGCAGGCCACCGAGGCGATCAAGATCCTTCTCGGCATCGGGCGATCCCTCGCGGGGCGCCTCGTCCTCTACGACGCCCTCGACCTCTCGTTCCGGGAAGTGAGGCTGCGGCGCGACCCCGCCTGCCCGCTCTGCGGCGAGAACCCGACGATCACCGGGCTCGGCGAATACGACGAGCTCTGCGGCCTCGCCGCCGCGGAGGACGCCCCCGAGGGCTCCGGGATCTCCGCCTCCGTCCTGAAGGAGTGGCTGGACCGCGGGGAGAACGTCCGGATCCTCGACGTCCGGGAGCCGCGCGAGGCGGAGATCTGCTCGATCGCGGGGGCGCGCCTGATCCCGCTGGCGAGCCTCCCGGAGCGACTTCACGAGATCGATCCGGCGGCCACCGTCGTCGTCTACTGCCGGTCCGGAGCCCGGTCGGCCCGGGCCGTCAGTCTCCTGAGATCGGCGGGGCTCACGAGAACGTACAACCTGAACGGGGGAATCCTCGCCTGGGCGCGGGAGGTCGATCCGTCCCTCGCGACGTACTGACCCGGGCGGGCCCGTCGCCTGTGCCGCCGGTGAAGAGGAGGAGACATGAGCGGAGTCAGGGTGCTCGTCGGGACACGCAAGGGCGCCTTCGTCCTGACGTCGGACGGGCAGCGCCGGCGATGGAAGGTCCGCGGCCCCCTCTTCGCCGGCTGGGAGGTCTACCACCTCAAGGGATCGCCGGCCGATCCGGACCGCCTCTATGCGTCGCAGTCCAGCGGCTGGTTCGGGCAGGTGATCCAGCGCTCCGACGACGGCGGAAAGACGTGGGACGCGCCCGGAGGCGGCGTGACGACGTCGCCGGAGGGCTTCCCTCGGGGCGAGAGCAACAAGTTCGTCTACGACGCCTCGCCGGGGACCGGACGGCCCCTCACGACGCACCAGCATTACGACGGGACGCAGCGCCCCTGGGAGTTCAAGCGCGTCTGGCACCTCGAGCCCTCGCCCACCGATCCGGACGAGATCTTCGCCGGGGTCGAAGACGCCGCCTTGTTCCGTTCCGTCGACGGCGGGCGGACGTGGCGGGAGCTTCCCGGCCTCCGCGGCCACGAATCGGGACCGAGGTGGCAGCCGGGGGCCGGAGGGATGTGCCTGCACACGATCCTCCTGGATCCGGTCCGGCCGGGACGAATCTACGTCGCCATCTCGGCGGCCGGCGCCTTCCGGACGGACGACGGCGGCGCGACGTGGCGGCCGATCAACCGCGGCCTCAGGTCCGAGCAGATCCCCGATCCGGATGCCGAGGTCGGCCACTGCGTTCACCGGATCGCGATGCACCCGTCGCGCCCGCACGTGCTCTTCATGCAGAAGCACTGGGACGTCATGCGCAGCGACGACGCCGGGGCGTCGTGGCGCGAGGTGAGCGGCAACCTCCCCACCGACTTCGGCTTCCCGATCGACGTCCACGCGCACGAGCCGGAGACCGTCTACGTCGTCCCGATCAAGAGCGACTCGGAACACTATCCGCCCGACGGCCGGCTGCGGGTCTACCGGAGCCGGACCGGCGGAAACGAGTGGGAGGCGCTCACGAAAGGATTGCCGCAGAGGAACTGCTACGTCAACGTGCTGCGGGACGCGATGGCCGTCGACGCGCTCGACCCGTGCGGCGTCTACTTCGGCACCACCGGCGGGCAGGTGTACGCCTCGGCGGACGCCGGCGACACCTGGAAGCCGATCGTCCGGGACCTTCCGGCGGTCCTCTCCGTCGAGGTCCAGGCGCTGCCATGATCCGGGTCGTCCTCCCGGCGCACCTCCGGACGCTCGCGTGCGTCGGCGGCGAGGTGACGCTCGACGTCGAAGGTCCGGCCACGCCGCGCTCCGTCCTCGACGCCCTCGAGGCCCGTTATCCGATCCTGCGAGGGACGATCCGCGACCACGTCACGCGGGAGCGCCGGGCGTTCGTCCGGTTCTTCGCCTGCGCCGAGGACCTCTCCCACGGCGCGCCGGACGCACCCCTCCCCGAGGCGGTGGCGACCGGCCGGGAGCCCTTCCTCATCGTCGGGGCGATGGCCGGCGGCTAGGTGTAAAGGCTCGGGAGGTCGCTCGCCCGGGTCAGCCGGCGGAAGGCTGTCGGCGCCAGCCGCTCCCGTCGCGAGGCGTAGCCCGCCCCACAGGCGTTTGCATCATGGCGGGGCCGTTCCGGCGGCTTCGACAATGCCGTCAGGCGTCAGATTGCAGGCGATAGCTCACCCGGCGAGATCGCTCCGGAGCCCGTCCCGTGCGGCTTCGGGCTGCGCCTTCATCGCGCCCCTCGAAATTCGTCCGCTCGCCGGTCCCTCACCCGACCGCGGGGCTCGTCGATCCGACCGTCGGTGCCCCGAGAAGGAGAAGACCTCATGAAACGAATGGCCCTCGTCGCGACCGGACTGGCCCTGCTTCTGCTGCTCGGTGCCGGAGCGGCCTTCGCCCAGGGCACCGTCACCGGCAGCCTGCAGGGCAACGTGAAGGACGACCAGGGGCTCGGGATCCCCGGCGTCAGAGTGACCGCGTCGTCCAGCGCCCTCGTGCGAGGAAAGACCACGACGAGCACGGACGCCGCCGGGATCTACCGCTTCCCGTCGCTGCCGCCGGGAACCTACGTCGTCGAGGCGGAGCTGACGGGATTCCGGAAGGTCCAGCAGCCCGGCATCCGCCTCGGACTGGGCCAGGCGCTCGTCGTCGACCTGAAGCTGTCCCTCGAGTCCGTCAAGGCGGCGGTCGTCGTCACGGGCGAGGCGCCACTCGTCAGCGTGGTGTCGAACGAGGTCTCCAACAACTTCGACAAGAATTTCATCGAGAAGCAGGCGATCCAGCGCAACTACTACCAGGTCATCACCTCGGCCCCGGCCGTCAACGGGGACGCGACCTCGACGAGCGGCAGCGCGATCCTCGCCTACGGCGCCACCGAGGAGCGGCAGAACGCCTACACCCTCGACGGCGTCAACATCGGCGACACCGGCTCGGGCGCGCACTGGGTCCTCCCCAGCATCCAGTGGATGGACGAGATCCAGGTCACCGGCCTCGGCGCGAACGCCGAGTTCGGCGGCTACACGGGCGGCATCATCAACGGCATCACGAAGTCGGGCGGGAACGAGTTCCACGGCGGCTTCGAGGTCTACTACGAGCCGTCGTCGTTCGTCTCGACCAACGACCCGTCCGGGGTTCAGGAGACGTTCAAGTTCGAGGACTACTCCGCCAGCCTCGGCGGGCCGATCCTCAGGGACAAGCTCTGGTTCTTCATCAGCGGCGAGTGGTGGCACTCGGTCTCGACGCCGGTCAACGCCGTCGACACCTCCGACCGGTCGATCCCCCGCGTCCTCGGGAAGCTGACGTACCAGCCGAACGAGAAGAACCGCCTCTTCGTGATGGGCGAATACGACCACGTAACGAACGAGCGCCGGGGGGTCAGCGCGCTCGTCCTCCCCAGCGGCACGACGAAGCAGGACGCCCCGGGCTTCACGTTCGCGGTGAACTGGGAGTCGACCCTGAACTCGTCGAACTTCGTCAACCTCAAGGTCACGGGGTACGACGGACGGGACGACTATCTGGCCTACAGCGGGACGAGCGTCCCCGGCCACGTCGACTACTACTCGGGGGGGCCCGAGTGGAGGTGGTACAACGCCGCCATCCAGGAGGAGAACCACCGGCACAACGTGACGGCGGACGCCTCCTGGAGCCTCTTCGTCGACGGGCTCTTCGGCAAGAGCGACTCGCACTCGTTCAAGTTCGGGGCCCTCTACGAAGACGCCTCGTCCTCCGACGTGTGGCGGCGCCCCGGCGGCTACACCTACTACGACGACTCCTCACTCTGCTCCTCCACCGCCGCGTACTTCCTGAACCCGACCTGCGCACAGACCGAGCGCTCGAAGGGATACGGCGAGTACGACGCCCACCCCAAGTACCACGGCTTCACCTTCTACGCGCAGGATTCCCTCCGCCTCGAGCGCGTCACGATCAACGCCGGCCTGAGGTACACGGGCTACCGGGCCGGCTGGCAGTCGGGCTACGGCGACTCGACCGTCTACAGCGTCGACTTCGTCGACCCGCGGATCGGCTTCGCCTGGGACGTGGCCGGGGACGGACGGTGGGCGGTCAAGGCGCACTGGGGCCGCTACCACTCCTCGATGTACACGTACCTGTTCGACCGCGAGGTCTCCGGGCACGCCTACATCCCGGACTCGGACAGCGAGTGGGACCCGGACACTCAGACCTGGGGGCCCTGGAGCGTCACGACGCCGCAGGCGGGGCCGGTGGGGGACGTTTCGCACCCCTACGTCGACGAGTTCCTCTTCTCGGTCGAGCACCAGCTCAACAAGGACATGTCCCTCGGCTTCGACTTCATCGACCGGCGGTTCTACAGCATCATGGGGCTCGTCAACACGAACAACGACTACTCGGCGGTCACCGGCATCCCGAACCCGATCCTGGGAGGCAACCTCGAGGTCTGGAACCTCAACACGGACCCGGTCTTCGTCCTGACCACCGACAACCCCGGCAAGCGGACCTACGACTCCCTCATCCTGCGGTTCGAGAAGCGCTACGCGAACGGCTGGCAGCTCCGGTCGTCGCTCGTGTGGACCGACCTCAAGGGGAACGTCCTCAAGAACGACGGCTACGCCGACGAGCTCCTCGACAAGAACGGCCTCGTGAACGGTTACGGACGGATGGATCTCTCCTACAATGAGTGGGAGTACAAGATCTCCGGCGCCGTCGATCTCCCCCTCGGCTTCACGGCGAGCGGCCAGTACACGTTCCTCTCGGGGCAGTACTGGACGCCTTACGGGGACGTCCGCTCGTACCTCGACGGGAACTACGGCACGGGCCGCAACGTGTACCTCGAGGAGCGCGGCTCGGAGAAGCTCCCCGCGCGGAACATCATCGACCTGCGCCTCGCGTGGGCGGTGAAGCTCGTGAAGGCTCTCCGCCTCGAGCTCTCCCTCGAATGCTTCAACGTCCTGAACTCGAGCAATACCCTCGACCTCGACACCTACTACGGGCGGTATCGCCGGGGCGCGTGGACGAAGAACGCCACCTACGGCATGCCCCTCGCCATCGAGAGGCCGCGCGAGTTCCGCGTCGGCCTCCGTCTCCAGTTCTGATTTCCGCCCGGGCGGGGC
>DAOMFB010000009.1:0-19968 GCA_035429585.1 Thermoanaerobaculia bacterium | reverse complement strand
GAGGAGGGCCTTCGCCGGGCCGATGTAAGTCGCGCTGTCGAGGTAGAGGCCGGGCGGCCCCCCGCCGGAGACGAGGACGGCGAGCAGGACGAGCTTCGCGGCGAGCCCGAGTCCGACCAGCCCGGCGGCGAGCCGCCGATTCACCGCGGAAGTCCCCTCAGCGTGCGCCGGCGAGGTGCCGCGAGCCGGGGGACGTGATCGGCTCCCCCTTCGCACAGAGGGGGCAGGAGCCGGGGTCCCAGGCCGGGACGTCGAGCGCGAGGAGCGCGCGGTACGGGATGCCGTCGACCGCGTCGCCCTTCTCGGCGGCTGCGCGCCGGTCAACGATCGACCCGCAGGCCACGGGGACGGCCCCCGCCGCCCGGACGACCTGGAGCACCTCGCGCGTCGACTTGCCCGTGGTCACGACGTCCTCGATGACGGCGACCTTCTCGCCGCTCTCGAGGGCGAACCCCCGCCGGAGCGAGAAGGTCCCCTCGGTCCGCTCGGTGAAGAGGGCCCGGACGCCGAGCGCGCGCCCGACCCCCTGCCCGATGACCCCGCCGCCGAGGGCCGGCGAGCCGACGACCGCCGCGCCGAAGGGCGCGAGGAGGGCGCCGAGGCCCCGCCCGAGCGCGTCGGCCCGGTCCGGCCACATCAGGACCTTCGCGCACTGCAGGTACCGGTCGGAATGAAGGCCGGAGGAGAGCTTGAAATGGCCCGTCAGGAGGGCGCCCGTCTCCTCGAAATGGCGTCGGACCTCGGCGGCGTTCATGGCTCGCTCTTCTCCTCCCGGCGCAGGCCGTATCGTTCGATCTTCTTGTAGAGGTTCGACCGCGGCGTGTCGATCGCCTCGGCCGTCCGCGTCACGTTGCCGCCGTTCTCGCCGAGCTTAGCGATGATGAAGAGCCGCTCCGACTCGTCCTGGAATCCCTGGAGCGTCTGCGCGGCGAGGAGGCGGCTCCAGACGTCGTCCACCGGCGGGGCCGCGCCCTCCGCCGGAGCGCCGACCACCTTTCCGCCGCGGACGACCACGGCCGGCGCGCCGGGCTCCGCCGGCAGGGCGCCGTCCACGTGCGCCTCGTCGATCACGTCGCCGTCCGTCATGATCATCAGCCGCTCCACGTGGTTCTTCAGCTCCCGGACGTTCCCGGGCCAGGGGCGGCGGGCGAGCGCCTCGAGGGCCGCGTCGGTGAAGCGCTTCGGCCGGTAGTTGTTCGTGCGCGCGAAGAGGTCGGCGAAGTGGAGGACGAGCGGCGGCACGTCCTCCAGGTGGTCGGCGAGGGGCGGGGTCCGGATCGGCACGACGTTCAGCCGGTAGTAGAGGTCCTCGCGGAACCGGCCCTTCGCGATGAGGTCGGGCAGCTCCCGGTTGGTCGCCGCCACGACGCGGACCTTCACCTTGACGACCCGGGGGCTGCCGACCGGCTCGACCTCGCCCTCCTGCAGGACGCGGAGGACCTTCGCCTGGGCCGAGGCGGACATGTCGCCGATCTCGTCGAGGAAGATCGTCCCCCCGTCGGCCTCGACGAACTTCCCCGTCTGCTTCCGGTCGGCGCCCGTGAAGGAGCCGCGCTCGTGGCCGAACAGCTCCGACTCGATGAGCGAGTCGGGGATCGCCGCGCAGTTCACCTGGACGAACGGCCCCGCCTTCACGAGGGAGGCGTCGTGGATCGCGCGCGCCACCAGCTCCTTCCCCGTCCCGCTCGGGCCCACGACGAGGACCGTCGCCGGCGTCGGCGCGGCCTTGCCGATGTCGGCGAGGAGCTTCTTCACCGCCTCGCTCGAGCCGACGAGCCGGGTGATGCCGAGGCGCCGCTTCAGCTCCTCGTTCTCGCGGGCGAGGCGGGAGGCGTCGAGGACGCGCCGCAGGGCGTTCAGGACGTGCTCCGAGGAGAGGGGCTTCTCCAGGAAGTCCGCCGCGCCCGCCCGGACGGCGTCCATCGCCGTCCGGACGTCGCCGTGGCCCGAGATCATGACGACCGGCGTGACGACGCCCCGGGCGCGCAGCTTCGCCAGCGTCTCCATCCCGTCCTGGCCCGGCATCTTGATGTCGAGGAGGAGCGCGTCGTGGTCCGCCGCCTCCCCCACCGCGCCCGCCCCCGAGGCGACGGCGGTCACCTCGAAGCCCTCCTCGAGGAGGAGCGTCTTCAGCGACTCGCGGATGTCGGCTTCGTCGTCGCAGACCAGGATGCGGTGCGCCATCGGACGGAGGATAGCGCGCCGGTCAGAGGGGCGTGACGGCGTTCCGGAGCCTCCCGAGCCCCCGCGGATCCCGCCCCGAGCCGGTCCTGCCGGTCACCGCCCCCGGGCGCGAATAGACTCGGGCGGGGGGAGGAAACCCGATGAGGATCGCGATTCTCGGCGCCGGGGGCGTCGGCGGACACTACGGCGGAACGCTAGCCCGCGCGGGGTACCCGGTGTCGCTCCTCGCCCGCGGCGCCAACCTCGAAGCGCTCCGAACGCGCGGCCTGACCGTGACGTCGCCGGACGGGACCTTCACCGTCGCGGTGACGGCCGCTCCGGACGCCCGGGGGCTCGGCCCCGCCGACCTCGCGATCGTGTCGGTGAAGTGCTACTCGCTCCCGGAGGTCCTGCCGGCCGCCCGGCTCCTCGCCGAGGGGGGAGCGACCGTCCTCCCTCTGCTGAACGGCGTGGAGGCGGCCGACCGGCTCGTCTCCGGAGGCGTTCCGCGCGAGCGGGTCCTCGGCGGCCTCACGCAGATCAGCGCGGCCCGCGTCGCGCCCGGGGTCTTCGAGCGCCGGAGCTCCTTCCAGCGGGTCAGCGTGGGCGAACTCTCCGGCGGGGTCTCGGAGCGCGCCCGGCGCGTCGCGGAACTCTTCCGGGCCGCCGGCGCCGAGGCCGACGCCTCCGAGGACATCGTGGCGGACCTCTGGCGGAAGCTCGCCTTCATCGCCTCGATGGCGGCCGCCTGCGGCCTCGCCCGCGCCCCCGTCGGCCCCGTCCGCGAGGCGCCGTACGGGCGGCTCCTCTTCGAGCGCGCCGTCGCCGAGGTCTACGCCGTCGCCCGGGCCCGCGGGATCGCCGTCGGCGGAGACGACGCGGAGAAGACCCTCCGGTTCGTCGACTCCCTCGCCCCCGGGACGGCGCCGAGCTTCCTCCTCGATCTCCGGGCCGGAGGGCCGAACGAGCTGGAAGACCTCTCCGGGGCCGTCTCCCGACTCGGGCGGGCGTCCGGAATCGAGACGCCGATCCACGACACGGCCACCGCCGCCCTCGCCGCGTCGGGCCGGGCCGGCTGAGGCGTCATCTTCCCGGGGTCGGGCGCGCTACTCGGCCGTCGTCGGGTCGATCACGGCCCGGACCTGCGACACCCGGTTCGCCGGGAACCCGCCCTGCTCCGCGTGCTTTCGGACCGTCGCCTCGTCCGGGGCGATGTAGACGCAGTAGATCCTGTCGTCCGTGACGTAGCTCTGGAGCCACTGGATCTGCGGACCGAGGCTGCGGATGACGCCGCACGACTTCTGCGAGACGGCGTGCAGCTCCGCGGCGGAGAGCCGGCCCGCGCCGGGCAGCTCCCGCTCGATGACGTACTTCGGCATCTCTCCCCCTTCGGCGGCTCCGGGCGGGCGCCGCCGCACTGAGACTATATCTCAGGATCCGGGGCCGGAGAGGCGCGCCCCGCGCTCGGCGAGGAGCTCTCGGAGGACCGACCGGTGGCAGCGCGCCTCGTCGGCGCAGTAGCAGCCGACGGCGAAGTCCGTCTCCTTCGAGAGCGCGGCGAGGAGGTCGAGCAGGCGGCTCGGCCCCGGGCGGGACATCTCGGCCCGGTAGCGCCTCGCGAAGGTCCGCCACGCCGTCTCGTCTCCGGCGGCCTGCGCCACCTTCACGAGCTCCTCGCTCGGGGCGAGGTCCGGCAGCCAGACGTCGTAGAAATCGCGCCGCGCGAACTCGGCCTTCGGCACCCCGCGGGGCGGCCGCCTCACCGTCCCGATCCGGAGCCCCTCCCCCTTCCCCCGCGGGCTCCCGAGACGGATGACGCGAATCGGCATGGGAACCTCCGGGAGCGCTCCGCCCCCTCAGGCCGCGTACCGGTAGACCGCCACCCAGTGGCAGGCCGTCCCGGCCACGACGAAGAGGTGGAAGACGAAATGGGCGTACCGGAGCCGGGGCGCCGCGTAGAACGCGACGCCGACGGTGTACGCGAGCCCTCCGGCCACGAGCCAGGCCAGCCCGGGCCCCGGCATCCGGAGCCAGAGGGGCCGGATGGCGACGACGATGAGCCACCCCATCGCGACGTAGAGGGCCGTCGAGAGCGCGGGGTACCGGATGCCCGCCACCGACTTGCTCACGATCCCGAGGACGGCGAGCGTCCAGACGATTCCGAAGAGCGTCCATCCCCACGAGCCGCCAAGGACGCCGAGCGTGAAGGGCGTGTACGTCCCCGCGATCAGGAGAAAGATGGCCGAGTGATCGAGAACGTGGAAGACGCGCTTGGCGCGTCCCGGCGGAAGCGCGTGGTACAGCGTCGAGGTCAGGTAGAGGACGAACGCCGTTCCCGCGAAGACGGAGGCGCCGACCACCGCGGCCGCCCCGTGCTCGAGCGCCGCCGCCACGAGAAACGGGAGCGCGGCGAGCGCGGCCGCGGCACCCACGCCGTGGCTCACGCTGTTCGCGATCTCCTCGCCCGGGGTCTGGCTCCGCTTGCGGGAAGGGCGAGGGTTCGTCGCCGGATCGGCCACGTCGAAGACGTTACGCCCATCCCTCGCGGGCCGCCAGCGTCGTGACGTGGGCGACGTGGTGGCGCCCGTGCCACGCGTAGAGCGCGAGCTGCCGGTTCAGCGACATCACGCCCAGCTCGGGATGACGGAAGGTCCGATCGAACGAGGCCGCCGGAAGGGCGCGGATGCAGGCGACCCACCGCCGGTGGAGGGCGTCGAGCAGGTCGAGCGACAGCGGGATCGGACCCGACGCGGCCTCCGGCAGCTTCGCCCAGAGGGCTTCCTCGTACGTCCGGATCGTCGGCTCGTTCTCGGTCAGGGCCAGCTTGAACCGGACGTAGGCGTTCACGTGACTGTCCGGGAGATGATGGACGACCTGGCGGACGTTCCAGCCCCCCGGCCGGTACGGTGTGTCCAGCTGTCGGTCCGAGAGCCCCTCCACGGCCCGCCGGAGCGCCAGAGGCGCGGCCTCGATCTGCGCGACGAACCGTTCCCGCGCGGCGGCGTCGATCGTCACGGGGGCCTCGAAGCGTCCGATCGGATAGGCGGGATCGATGACGTGCATCACGACACCTCCGGCGGCGTCTCGCCGCTCCTCGAGGGGTTGACGGGCTCCCGGCGGCGCTCCTCCACGACGTGCCGTTTCGAGGGCTCGAGGAGCTTCTGGGCCTCGAGCACCGCGCTGCCGAGCGCGCCGCTCGAGCCGCGCCCCTTCCGGTAGTGGATCCAGCCCCGCCGCTCGAAGGCGAGCAGCAGCCGGTCGACGGCGACGAGACCGGCCACGATCCCCGCGGCGGTGAGAACGACGTTCATTCGCCGCCCGCAGCTCCCCCCGTCAGGGGCAGGCGCTCCCGAGCTCGGTCTTGCTCCGGTCGGCGGGCCTGGCGCCCCGCTCGACCAGCTTCGCGACGGCCTGCCGGAACTTCTCGAGATCGTCGGCCGTGTCCGACCCCGGCATCGACACCTCCAGGATCCGCCCGCCGCCCGGCATCGACCACTCCTCGACCTTGTAGTCCCCCGAGCTGTATCGGCTCATGTCGGCCCAGCAGCGCTTCGGGACCGCCTTCAGGGACCGGGGCGCCACCGGCGACTTGACCGTGCAGGCGTACGAGTAGACCCGCGAGACCTTTCCCTCCGCGCCGACCGAGACGTCGACCTCCTCCTCGGGCTCGAAGCCTTCCCCGTCCGGGCACCGCCACGCTCCGGCCAGCGGCTGGGGAAGCCGGTACTTCAGCCGGAACTGCGTCTTTCCGTGGGATTTCGTCCTCTCGCGGAGGATGGCCCGGGCGCCTTCCGGCGCCGACGCCGGCGCCTCGAGGTCGTAGTACCGGACGTGGTACTTCTCCGCGGACGGCGTCGGCTCGCCGAGGGCCGTCAGGACCTCTTCCGGGGTCTTCGGCCCGCCGTCGGCCGGGTTCCAGCGGAACGCGAACTCGGCGCTCATGGGTGGCGGCGGGGCGGCGGCACCCGGCCGGGACGGCGAGAGCGAAAGGACGGCAACAAGGGCCGGCACGGACCACGCAACGACTTTCTTCATCATCACGAACTCCCGAAGACGAGGTCTAAGGCGAATTCCCCCGGCGATCCGGCGACGGAACCCCACGCCCCCCGCGACGACGCTCTCGTCCCCGAGGACCCGGTACGGCATGGTGTCGGTCCGGCCCGACCCGCCGACGCTAGGCGAACATGGCGTCGCCGAGACGCTTGAGCATCGGGACGCCGCGGATCTCGGTCTCGTAGAGCGGCACGATGGCCCGGACGCTGCCATCGAACTTCTGCCAGACGGTCTTCATGTGCTCTTCCTGCATGGCCACCCGGTTCTTCACGAAGTCCGCCGCGTCGCCGCCGACCGAGGCCCGGTCGATGAGCATGTTGACGAGGACGCCCCCGACGGGGATCCCGAAGTCGTGGAACCACTGGATGAACCGGGTGATGACGGCGATGGGGAGCGCCTCCGGGAGCGTCACGAAGAAGAACGAGGTCTTCTCCGGGTCGGTCAGGAGGACCCGGCCGTGCTCCATCCGGTCGCGGAAGGAGAGGAGGTACGCCATCAGCGGGTCCTGCTCCTTCTTCTTCGTGAAGGAGAGCATCTCGCGGAGGGTCCGCGCTTCCTCCCGGCTCTTCAGCATCTTGTTGACCCAGAGCCCGTAGACCTTGGACATGCCGAGGAGGCGCCGCGCGTTGGCCGTCGGGGCCGTGTCGAAGACGTAGACGTCGTACTCGTCCTTGAACATGAGGTCGATCATGTTCTCGAACATGGCCGACTCCTCGAATGCCGGGTTCATCGTGGCGGACTCCACGAAGTCCTCCGCCTTCGTCGAGATGTCGGCGAACTTGAGGAACCACTGGATCTTCTCGCGGATCTCCACCTTGGAGCGCTCGATCGTCTCCTTCGTCTCGATCTCGTAGGCCCAGAGGTTCGGGACCCCCTCGACCGGCGTGTGCTTTCCGAGGACGTTCTGGCCCAGGAGGCTCGACAGGCTGTGGACCGGGTTCGTGGAGGCCAGCATCGTCCGGCGCCCCAGCTGGGCGTTGTGCAGGGCGGTGGCGGCCGCGAACACCGTCTTGCCGACGCCCCCCTTCCCGCCGAAGAAGATGTACTTCAGCCCGGCGTGCTGCCGGATGTACTCGCTCATGGAGGTCTGGATGTCGGGCATGACCGTCTCCTCCTCGTCCGCCGCGCTCAGCCGAGCTTCCCGTCGCCGTACATGATCTTCGCGAGCTTCTCGATCATCCCGAGGCCCGTCACGTCGCGCTCGAGCTCCGGCACGTAGGCGAGGACGTCCTTGCCGAACGTCGTCCGGATGTTCCCGAGGTACTTGTCCTGCATCTGGATCCGGTTGCGGAGGTAGTCGGGGATGTTCTGGTCGATCAGCTCGTGCGGGATGACCCGGTTCACGACGTAGCCGCCGATCGGGACGTCGAACTGGGCGAAGAGTTTCGCCGCCTTCTCCGTGTCGACGATGATCATGTCCTCGGGCGTCACGACGAAGAAGAAGGCCGTCTTGTTCTTGTCGGTGAGGATCGAGGACGACGCGTTGATCCGCCCCTTGATGTAGATCAGCTCGTTCAGGATGGCGTCCTGCTCCGTGTCCTTCTCCCGCTTCAGCCGGCTGACCATCTCCTCGTACTCGCGCATCTCCTCGCGGAGCTTCGTGACCTTGTTGATCCACTCGTCGTAGACCTTGGCCATGGAGAGGTAGTAGAGGGCGTGCCCCAGCGGGACCAGGTCGTAGATGTAGTAGTCGTAGTCCCCCTGGACGACGACGTCCACGACGGCGTCGAAGATCGCGCTCTCCTCCATGGCCGGCTCGGCGCTCGCCGCCTGGATGTAGCTCTCGATCTCCTCCGGAACCTCCGGAAGGCCGTACATGTCGCGGATCTTCTTGCGGATCTCCTCCTGGTACGCCTTGATGTGGCTGTCGGCGTCGATCTCCTGCGCCCAGAGGTTCTCCATGATCTTCACCGGCCCCTTCCCGAAGATGTCCTTCTGGAAGATGTCGGTCAGGGAGGCCTGCGGGTCGACCGAGAAGACGAGGACCTTCTTCCCCTGCGACGCGAGCCAGTAGGCCGTGGCGGCCGAGAACGTCGTCTTGCCGAGTCCGCCCTTCCCGCCGAACATGATGTAGCGGCGGTTCGGGTTCTGCTCGAAGACCTCTTTCATGCCCATGGAGACTCCTCCTTGCTCACCGGCGGGCGGGCGACCGGACCGGACTCAGAACATCGCGTCGGAAACGTCCTTCTCGCGGAGCATCCGGCGCTTCCACGTCGCGATCTGGGGCACGACGTGCGGCAGCAGCCGGAGGCTGTAGTAGGGCGGAAGGATCGGGATTCCGAGCAGGTCTCCCATCGTGATCAGGATGAACAGGTGCTCCATGGACGCCCGCGTCCGGAGCGCCGCGCGGCTCATGTCGTGAGCCGACATGCCGTAGATGGTTTCCTTGAAGCCCTGCCAGAACCCCTTCAGGCCGCCGGGCTTCTCGGTCTTCTTCTCGACCATCCCGTCCTCCTTCACCGAAAGCTTCCCGAGCTTACGGGCTCGTCGCGGTCCCGCCGCGATGCAAATGCACCATCAAGACTAGCGCAGTCCCGCCCCCGCGTCAGACCCCGTGGAGGTGGTGCTCGTGGTCCTCCCCGAACTGCCGCTCGCGGAGGAGCCGGCGCTTCCACCCGGGGAGCCTTCCGAGGGTGTACGGGAGGAGCCGGAGGGCGTAGTACGGCGGGAGGACGGGGAGCCCGACCATGTCCCCGAAGACGACGACGAGGAAGAGGCTCTCCAGCGACGCCCGCATGTCGCGGGCCTGCTCCACGTGCTCGTACGCGAACATCCCGTAGAGGAACTCGCGCACCGCCCGGAACCGCCCGCCGCCGAAAGGCACCCGCCGCCCTCCCTCGCCCCGCCACGCTAGCACGCCGGACGCCCTCTGCTATCTTCCCGGGCGGACGCCTCCCGATGACAAATGCCCTGATCGCCGTCGTCGTCCTCCTCCTCGGCGCGTTCGCCGTGGGGAGCGCCCTGAACGTCCGCCGCGGGAACGCGGCGATGGCGTGGCTGCAGGGGGGGCTGAAGCAGCTCGGCGACAAGGCGACCGTCCGGTGGATCGGGACGACGGCCGTCCAGCTCGGCCTGGATCGCGCGAAGGCCCCGTTCGAGGAGGCGGTCGTCGTGATCTTCCTCGAGCCGCGTGACCTCCCCTGGCTCTGGGCGCTCGGCCGTTGGCGCGGGCGTCGCGACACCCTGATCCTGAGGGGGCGCCTCGCGCACCCCCCCGCCGAGGACCTCGAGCTGCTCGACCGCGGGAGCTGGTCGGGGCGCGACGCCCTCCGCAGCCTGAGTCGGGAGCGGTGGACGGTCCGCGAGCCGGCGGTGACCGACCCGCTCGCGGCCTACTGCAAGTACGAGAGCGCCCTCGCGAAGGGAGACGCCCTCGCGGCGCTGGCGCGCGAGGGGGGCGCGGCGGTGCGGCGCCTCGCCGTCCACCGGGCCGAGCCCCACCTCACCCTCCACGTGGACCTCCCCGCGGCGTCCGTGGACGCCGCGGGGTTCTTCCGTACGGTCCGCGCCCTCGGCGAGCTGGCCGGCAGGCGCTAGGCGCCCGCCGTCGCCGGCTTCGCGGCCGCGGCTCCCGCCGAGTACTTCCGGTAGGCCTTGAGGCCGTCCCACCCGATCACGAGCGCGGCCACCAGGAGCAGCGCGGCGACGATGATCATGGCCCACGCCCCGGCCACCGGCAACCCGCTCATCTTCGGGTTGGCGGCGATCGTGACGTAGAGGTTCCGCGCCGTGACGACGGTCGCGAAGAGCGTCGTGAAGTACATGAAGAGCATCGGGTAGAGGGCGTAGCTGGGGTTCCTCTTGTCGGACTTCAGCCAGACGGTCACGACGAGGAGCGACAGCGCCGCCATCAGCTGGTTCGACGCCCCGAACATCTGCCAGAGGTAGACCCACGTCCCGGTCATGACGAGGGCCAGCGTGAGGACCATCGAGATGATGCTGGCGACGTGCATGTTCCGGAAGATCGGGACCGTGTCGCCCAGCCACTCCGACAGCGTCACGCGCATGACGCGGAAGACGAGCTGGGTGACCGTCAGGACGATCATGACGAACGCCCCGAACCCGAGCGCCGTGCCGTAGAGCTCGGGGATGGCCCCGAAGGTGCCCGCGTAGATCAGCTTGCCGACGCCCGCGGCGAACCGGCCGCCGCCGCCCCCGGCCCCCGCGATGGAGACGGCCGTGAGGGAGAGGAGGGCGAGCGAGTACTCGCCCAGCATCGAGCCGGCGCCGACGGGCAGGCCGTCGGTCTCGTATTCGAGCTGCCGGGCCGTGCCGATGGAGCCGACGAGGGCGTGCCAGCCGGAGATCGCCCCGCAGGCGATCGTCACGAAGAGCATCGGCCAGAGCGGCTGCCAGGCCTTTCCGGCCGCCGGCGCCGCGAAGCCCAGGTCCTTGACGGCCGCCAGGGCGAACGCGCCGATCGTGTTACCGGCGCCGTCCGTGGCCCCGGTCAGCGGCGCCAGGACCATTCCGATCGCCGAGAGGACGATCGTGATCAGCATGATCCAGAAGCCGATGTAGTTCACCGGCTGCGCGAACCGCCAGATCGGCATGTTGGCGCCGCAGTACGAGAAGGCGAACAGGAAGATCATCCAGAGGACGTAGTTCGGCATCGTCCGGACGAGCCCGGTGGCCGCGTCGTAGACGGCCGTCGTCGGCCGCTTGCCGTCGGGCCCCGGCACCGGGACGCGCGGGTCGGCCCCGGTCGGGTCGACGATGGACATGAGGGACTGCTTGCCGGTCATGTCGTCGATGGAGGCGTTCAGCGCGACCACCGCGCCGCCGACCGGCCCCTGGACGATCCCGCCCTTCTCGTTCTTCGTCTGGCCGTACGGGCCGAGCGCCATGGCGAGGATCGTCACGGCCACGGTGATGACCGTCACGAGGATCAGGTCCATCTTCCAGCGGTACATCATCTGGCCCGCCAGGAGGCCCATCAGCGCCAGCATGATGATCCCGACGGGGACGTCGGGCCGCGCCGAGAGGATGGCCGCGAGGATGCCGACGAAGGCGCCGGCGAGGAGCATCAGGTAGAAGAAGATGAAGACGAAGAGGATCTTCCGCGTCCGCGGGGCGATCAGCTTGTGGGAAATGGCCGAAAGGCTGTTCCCGTCGTTCCGGACGGCCACCATGATGGCCGAGTAGTCGCTCGCCCAGCCGACGAGCGTCACCCCGATGACGAGCCAGAGGAGCGAGGGGAACCAGCCCCAGATGTTGGCGGCCGTGATCGGGCCGACGATCGGCCCCGCCGCGGCGATCGACTTGAAGTGGTAGCCGTAGAGGACGTTCTTCGACGTCGGCATGAAGTCGACGCCGTCCATGTACATCTTCGCGGGCGTCGCCCTCTTCGCGTCCGCGCGGATGACGTTCCTGTCCACCCGCCGCGCGTAGTTGTAGGCCGTGTAGATGACGATGGCTGCGATGAGAACGATCCAGAGCGTGTTCATCCAGTCGCTCCTTTCGCCGGAACAGCGCGCGTGAAACGCGGCTTTCGCAAGCGGTGTGATCTACCTTCTCAGGGATCGATCATATACCCGGGCGGGAAGGCCTCCGGTCGACTCGGCGACACCGGAATGAGGCGTGGCGGAAGCGTGTGGGAGTCGAACCCACCCGCCGCCCCTCTCGGAGCGAGCACGCTGGTTTTGAAGACCAGGAGGGCCACCGGGCCCCTTGCGCTTCCGGGCGGATTCTACGGTGCTGCGGTGCTATGACGCCGACGCGCCGCGCGCGCCACGCCCCGCCGCCAGGCGCTCCGCGCTCCCGACGCAGTCCTTGGCCCGGTAGACGCGGCCCCCGCAGTCGAGGAGGAGCCGGTCGAAGGCGCGGCAGAGGCGGACGAGGCGTGTCGAGTTCCCCTTCGTGATCGGGAAGTCCAGGGCGAGCGAGAAGCCGTCGGGCGCGTAGGCGCGCGGGAACGGGTCGGCCCGGTGCCGCTTCATGACCGCCAGAGTGGAAACGGCGCCGTGCTCGTGCTGGAGGCGGATCGCGCGGGCGAAGGCCTCCTCGGCGCGCTCCTTCGGGACGAAGAGCTGGTACTGGATGAAGCCCCCCGGCCGGTAGACCTCGTTCCACCCCGGGAGGTAGTCGAGGAGGAACGAGTAGGCCACGAGGGACTGCCGGTAGAGCGACCGCCCCGCGAGCCGCCCCGCGAGGAACTTGGCGGCGTTCACGGCGCGCATCTGGGGCCCCTTCGCCGTCAGGCGGAGGCCGAGGAGCATCAGCGGGATCGGGAGCGGGCCCGTCTTCACGTCGGCCAGCTGCTCGGCCTCCGAGAACCCCGTCGGCTCTCCGCTCGCCGCGGCGTGCGCGTTCGCCAGGTGGACGACGGAGCGGCCGAGCGAGCGCCCCCCGGGGAAGCAGTCGGTCCAGGCCACGACGTACTCGAAGGCCTCCTTCGCCCCGTCCACGGCGGCGAGCGTGGCGGCGAGATCGGGCGTCGCGAAGGCTTCCACGTCGAGGTAGCCCGTGGGGACCCGTTTCAGGCGGAGCGCCACCTCCACGATCGGCTCCTCCAGCCGGGCGTTCCCCACGAGGCCGGCGAACCGGAGGTCCTCGGCGGGGACCCGGTCGAGGTGACCGTCCTTCCGCAGGACCGCCACCTCCCGGACGTGCTCGGCCAGCGTTCCCCGCATCCAGCCGTTCTTTCCGTGGACGTTGACCGCCACGGCCCCGCCGAGCGTCACGTGCATCGTCCCGGTCACGACCGGCGGCCAGAAGCCCTTCGGGAGCGAGAAGCGCCACAGGCTGCCGAGCGTCAGGCCGGCCTCCGCGCGGACGACGCCGGTCTCCTCGTCGAAGCCGCGGATCGCCGCGAGCTGCGTCAGCTCCACGACGGGTCCGCGCGCGTTGACGGCCGCGTCGCCGTACGAGCGCCCGGCGCCGCGGAAGACGGGGCTCTCGCCCCGCCGGCGGCAGGCGGCCAGCACGTCGCGCAGCTCCTCGACCGAGGCCGGCCGGTGAACGGTCGAGACCGAGAAGTTGTAGAGGCCGAACCCCTCCACCCGCTCCGGGCGGGGCGGCGCTTCGGCCTTCGAGGCGCTCACGGCGGGCCGAACCTCTTGAAGAGGAACCGCGGGACGTGGCGCAGGGCGAGGCCCAGGAGGCCCCAGCGCCGGTAGACGTAGAAGACCTCGTGACGCCGCTCGAGCCGGTCCGCGATGATCCGCGCGGCCTCGTCGGGGGGCACCACCCAGAAGAGGCCGGGCTTCCCCGCCGTCATCTTCGTCCCGACGAAGCCCGGCTTCACCGTGGAGACGGTCACGCCGAACGGGTGGAGCCGGTTCCGGAGCCCTTCGAGGTAGGTCGTGAGCGCGGCCTTCGAGGCGTTGTACGCCGGGTTCCCCTTCCGCCCGCGGTCCCCCGCGATGGAGGAGATCGCGGCGATCTGTCCCCGGCGCGCCTCGCGGAAATAGTTCGCCGCGAGGCCCAGCATCTCGACGCCGGCGACGGCGTTCACCTCCATCGTCTCGCGGTCCGTCGCGCCGTCGGCGGTCAGGCCGTCCCCGGGATACATGACGCCGGCGTTGTAGAGGAAGAGGTCGCAGTGGCCGATCGAGGCGACGGCCTCCCGGAACGCCGGGGCAATACGAGCCGCTTCCCGGAGGTCGCAGACGACCGCCGTGACCGTCGCGTCGGGGAACCGCCCGGCGATCTCCGCCCGGACCGCCTCGAGCTTCTCCCGGCCCCGGCCGACGAGACAGACCCACGCCCCGCGGGAAGCGTACTCGGCGGCCAGGGCCTTGCCGAGGCCGTCGGTCGCGCCGACGACGACGACGCGCTTCACGGCCCGATTATCGGCTACGGCCAGAGGCGCTCCGCCCCGCCGTGCCAGTCGCGCGTCACGTCGAGCCAGAAGGCCAGGCCGGCCCACGCCCCGAACGGGCGGTAGAAGCGCTCGACGCGCGCGTCCGACACCCGGCGCCCCCGGAACCGCAGCTCGGCCACCTTCTTCCGCGACCACGAATCGAGGCCCAGCTTCGCGTGGCGGCCGAGGAGCCGCGAGAGGGTCTGCACGGCGTAGGGCCCGAAGCCCGGCTGGGCCGAGATCTCCCGCTCGACCTCCTCGTCCGGCCGCTCCGCCTCCTCCCACCGGGCAAGGTCGAGCGTCCGCGAGGCGACCCGGTCGGCGAACGCGAGGAGGTACCGGGCCCGGTAGCCGCAGCGGATCTCCTCGCGAAGGCGCTTCTCGGTGAAGCCGGCGACGAAGGGAGCGTCGGGAAACGCTCCGCCCCGGCCGAAGGCCTCGACGAGGTTCACGACCATCGCCCGCGTCAGGCCCCAGGAGCAGTTCGTCGTCAGGAGGACCTTGACCGCGTCCTCGAACGCCGTCGGCGCGCGGAGGATCCGCCCCGCCCCGCGCCGGGCGACCCATCCGAATCCGTCGCTCTCCCGGGCGCCGCAGAGGGCGTGGAACTCGGAAAGATCACAGGAAAGATCGAGAACCCGGGTCACCACCGATTGCACCCGGTCGGCGACGTCGCCGTCCGCCGTCACGAGCAGCGAGCCTCTCTTCCGGGTGACCTCGACGGCGACGGATCGCTCCCCCTCGGGAAAGACGAACGTCAACCTCTTCGCGTCGGCGTCCCACTCGAAGGGCGGCAGGTCGTACCAGCCGTGGCTCCGGACCACGAGGTCGAGGTCGAAGCGGCGGACGGGGATCTCGAGCGGCGTCGCGGTCCCCCGGCGGCCGGGCGCGCTCAGTGCCCGACTCCCGGGCCGGGCGGCGTGTCGGCGAGCGGCGGGATCGGGCCGCCGCCGTGAACCGTGCAGCGCTCCTTCGGTTCCGTCCCCGCGACGAAGAGCTCGTTCCACGACTCCGGGCACCGTTCCGTCCAGAGCATCCCGGTCGTCGGGTCGGTCTTTTCCGTCACGACGTTCAGCGCCGTCGGGAACGGCTCCTCGTAGTAGTGCGACGGGACCCGCCGCGCGAAGTCGGCGAAGATGGGGACGGCGGCCATGGAGCCCGAGAGGCCGAGGCCCCGGTTGTCGTCGAAGCCGACCCAGACGGCGACGAGGAGACGGGGCGAGAAGCCGATGAACCAGGCGTCCCGGCCGTCGTTGGTCGTGCCGGTCTTCCCGGCGAAGATCCCCTGCGCGCCGAGCCGGCGGGCCGACGCCCCGGTGCCCCGGTCGACCGCCCCCTGCAGGCAGGAGACCAGCACGGCGAGGGCGTCGGTGTCGGCGGCCCGCTCCAGCTTCTCGGTCCGGACCGTCACGCGCCGCCCCGACGGGCCGACGTAGCCGAAGAGGGCGCGGGGCGAAACGCGGAACCCTCCGTTGGCGAAGGCGGCGTAGGCCGACGCGATCTCGAGCGGGCTCGTCTCGAAGGAGCCGAGCGCCAGCGACGGGTAGGGCTTCAGGGGCGAGGTGATCCCGGTCCGCTGCGCCGTCTGGACGATGTCCCAGAGGAGCGACTGCTTCGGTCCGACCTCCGTGAGCGCCACGCGGACGGTCGGGATGTTGATGGACTGCTCGACGGCGTGGCGGGCGGTCATCGGCCCCCGGAACTCGCCGTCGTAGTTGCGGGGCAGCCAGGCCTCGTCCTCGCCCGCTCCCCAGAGGACCGCGATCGGCGCGTCGTCCAGGATCGTGGCCGCCGTCACCGGCTTCGGGATGTCCCGGCGCGTGAAGGCCGTGAGGTAGACGAAGGGCTTGAAGAGCGACCCGGGCTGGCGCTTCGCCTGGACGACCCGGTTGAACTGGGAGACCTGGTAGTCACGTCCCCCCACGAGCGCCTTGATCGCGCCCGTGGCCGGGTCGAGCGCGATGAGGGCGCCCTGCAGGGCCTCGTCCTCGTCGGCCGAGCGGAGGCGCCGGAACTTCTTCTCGAGGTCCTCGAGCCCCGCCCGGACGGCCGTCTGCGCGGCCGCCTGCATGTCCGGGTCGAGCGTCGTGTAGATGGCGAGGCCGTCCTCGCGCGTCTCGGGCTCCTCGGCCCTCACCTGCCGCAGCAGGAGGTCGACGAAGTGGGGCGCCACGATGCCGGTCACCGGCCCCTTCACGCGCGTCAGCGGGGCCGCGAGCGCCTTCTCGTACGCCGCCGTGTCGATCTTCTGCTGCTCGAGCATCCCCTTCAGGACGAACGCCCGCCGCTCGAGCGCCCGCTCGGGGTGGCGGAAGGGCGAATAGCGCCCCGGCGAGGAGATGAGCCCGGCCAGGAGCGCCGCCTCCGGCAGCTCGAGCTGCGACACCGACCGGCCGAAGTAGAAGCGGGACGCCTCCTCGACGCCCGTCACGGAGACGGAGCCCTTCTGCCCGAGGTAGATCTCGTTCAGGTACGCCTCGAGGATCTCGTCCTTCGAGTACTTCGTCTCCACGATGACGGCCATCAGCGCCTCGACGGCCTTCCGGCGCAGCGTCCGCTCGGGGGTGAGGAACATGTTCTTCACGAGCTGCTGCGTCAGCGTGGACGTGCCGCGCGGCGACCGGCCCCGGGTCACGCTCTGGAAGACGGCGCCGGCGAGCCGCCGGAAGGAGAGGCCCGAGTGCGTGAAGAAGTCGCGGTCCTCCGTCGTCACGATGGCGTCCACGACGACCTTCGGGACCTCGGCGAGCTTCACGAGCGTCCGGTCCTGCATCTTCTCGTCGTAGACCGATCCGACGACCTCCGGCTCGAAGACGGCCCAGGGGACGGAGGCCCCGCCCGGCGCGCTCCGGACGGAGACGACGCGGCGGCCCGAGAACTCGATGACGACCGTCTGCCCCGGGAAGCGTCCCTCGGCCGAGTCGCGCTCGCGGATCCCGACCGTGAGGCGCCCCTTGGCCAGGTGGAACTGTCCCGGCCCCGGGTCGGCCTTCCCCGCGTCGGTGTAACGGAGGCGCCCGATCCGCCGCAGGACGTCGTCCGGCCCGACGGCGTCGCCGGGGCGGACGATCCAGACGTCGGAGTAGATCCGCGCCGGGAGCGTCCACCGCTGCCCGTCCATCGTCTTCGTGACGATGCGGCTGAAGTAGGAGACGACGACGGCTCCCCCGACGAGGAGGAGCGCCAGCGTCCCCGCCGCGAAGAAGAGGAACGGCTGCGGGTTTCTCCGGACGAAGGCGACGGCCTTCTTCAACGACGCCAGCGCCCGCCCGGACCACACCACGCGGGGAGTCTAGCCGGGCGGGCGGGGCGCGGCCGCCGGCGGAGCCGGGGCCGCCGCGGCGGGGCTCGAAACGGCCGGCTTCGGGCGGTTCCGGTAGCGCTCCCAGAGCCGCTTGTGCCGGTCGGAGAGGTCGAGCGACTCGCCTCTCTGGTAGAGGCCGACGAGGACGGAGGTGATCTGGAGCGGGTCCCCGGTCCAGACGGCGATCGAGGCTTCCTTGCCGGCCGCGATCGACCCGATCCGGTCCTCGACGCCGTAGATCCGGGCCGGATTGAGGGTCACGGCCCGGAGCGCCTCGAGCGGGTCGAGGCCGTAGGCCGCCGCCATCGCCGCGTGGTTGGGGAGGTCCCGCACCTGCGCGGCGCTCCGCGAGCCGTCGGTCACGGCGACGAGGACGCCCGCCTTCGCGAGAACGCCCGGCAGGGCGTACGGGGCGTCATAGGCCTCGTCGGTCCGGAAGGGAAGCCGGAGCGTCCCGTCCACGACGACGGGGATCTTCCGCTCCGCGAGGACGTCGGCCAGCCTCGGGGCGTCGTGCCCGCCGAGGAGGACGACGCGGACCTTCTCGCCCTTCAGCTCCTCGTCGACGAAGCGGAGGGCCGCCTCGATCTGCGACTTCTTGTCGGCGTGGACGAGCAGCGGGACCTTCCCTTCGAGGGCCGGGACGAGGGCCGCCATCGGCAGGACGTCGTCGTGGGCCGGGACGCCCGGCTGGCCGGCCGCGGCTTTCGCCTTCCGCCAGGCGGCGGCGCTGCGGAAGGCCTCGCGGATCGTCTTCAGCGCGTCGTCGCGCCGCTTCTCCTGGGCCTTCGCCGAGGGGCGGGCGTCGGGAGAGCGGTCGATCATCATCTCGGGCCATTCCACGACGAGGGCCGCCGGGCACTTCACGCAGGAGTCCTCGCGCGTCCACCCCTCGAGGGTCAGGACGGAGGCCGCGCCCGGAAGGACGGAGCCGCGCGGGACGAGAGCCGCGAAGAGGACGCCGTTCGAGCGGGTGACCGGGATCGCCTCCGAGTCGAGGTTGGCGGCGACCTCCGGCCGGACCTCCGGGTTGATCTCCCCGATCTCGGTGACGTCGTTCGTGGCCCGAACGGCCTGGATCTCGGAGAGGCCGATGTTCGAGGCGGGGGTGAAGAAGGCCGGGGCGACGTGCCGCCCGGGAAGCTCCAGCACCTCGGCGCCGTCGGGGACGGGCGTCCCGGGGCCGCCGACGGCCGTGATCTTCCCGTCCTCGATGACGACGACGCCGTTCGGGATGGCGGGCCCCTCGGCCGTGTGGACGGTGGCGCCCCGGAGGACGAGGACGGCCGCGAGGAGGAGGGAGCCGCTCACCGGATCACCTCCCCGCGCGCGTGGTCTTCAAGTTCGTCGCAGACGTGCGCTTCCTCCGGCGGGCGGGACGACGGCGAGCTGCCCGCCGTGGCGCCGCCCCGGGCGGCGGCGGCGCGCGCCTTCGCCGCGAGGTCGCTCTTCTCCGCGGCGAGCATCGGCCGGAGCTTCCGGTCGGCCTCGCGGTCGAAGTACTTCTTCCCCTCGATCCACGTCTGGAGGCAGACCGTCCGCGCGTCGAGCGGGTCCCCCGACCAGAGGACGAAGTCCCCGTCCTTCCCCGGCTCCAGCGAGCCGATCCGCTTCTCGACCCCGAGCTGCCTCGCCGAATTCGCGGTGACCATCTTCAGGGCCTCCTCGCGCGGGACGCCGCCGTACTTGACGGCCTTGGCGGCCTCGAGGTTCATCCGCCGCGCTAGCTCGTCGGAGTCGGAGTTCAGGGTGACGAGGACGCCCCGCTCGCGCATCAGGGCCGGGCTGTACGGGATGGCGTCGTAGACCTCGAACTTGTAGGCCCACCAGTCGCTGAAGGAGGAGGCGCCCGCGCCGTGGGCGGCGATCTCGTCGGCCACCTTGTAGCCCTCGAGGACGTGCTGGAACGTCCCGACCTTCACCCCGAACTCCTCGCAGAGCCGGATCAGGTCGAGGATCTCCTGCTTCACGTAGGAGTGGGCGTGGATGGCCCGCTTCCCCTCGAGGATCTCGGCGACGGCTTCGAGCTGGTAGTCGGTCCGGACCGGCATCACGGTCTCGAGGCGCTTCTTCGCCGCGTCGGCCTCCTTCTGCTTCCGGCGGTAGTCACGGGCCGCGAGGAACCGCTCGCGGACGAGGGCCGAGACCCCCATCCGCGTCTGCGGGTAGCGCGGCCGCGCGCTCTGCCAGTTCGACTGCTTGGGGTTCTCGCCGAGGGCGAACTTGATCCCGGGGGGCGCCCCCGAAAGGAGGATCGCGTCGGGCCCCTCGCCGAACCGCATCTTGAAGACGGCGCTCTGCCCTCCGATGGCGTTCGCCGAGCCGTGGAGGACGTTCGCGGCCGTGAGCCCGCCGGCCAGCTCCCGGTAGATCGCCACGTCGAGGGGGTCCACGACGTCGGCGATCCGGACCTCGGCCGAGACGTTGCGCGTCCCCTCGTTGACCGAGCCGTCGACGGCCGTGTGGCTGTGGGCGTGGACGAGGCCCGGCGTCACGGCCTTCCCCGCCGCGTCGATCTCGAGGGCCGAGGCGGCGAGCGCGGGGGGGAGCGCCGCGTCGGGGCCGACGGCCGCCACCTTCCCGTCCACGACGAGGAGGTTCGCCCTCTCGAAGTTCCCCTGCGGGCCCGCCGTCCAGAGGGTCG
>DAOMFB010000008.1:0-20273 GCA_035429585.1 Thermoanaerobaculia bacterium | reverse complement strand
CGGACGAAACCGTCCCGGGCGCAGGCGCGTCCGGGACCCGACTGCCCGCAGGAGGTCCCATGTCGCCACCCGTCACGATCCGCTGGGCGGAGCTCCTCGCCGATGCCGTCTCCCGGCCCGGCCAGATCCTCGAGGCATACAGCCTCTTCCACGGCTACAGCCTCGGCAATCAGCTCGCCGCGATGTTCCAGTGCCGCGTCCGCGGCCTCGCGCCTGGGCCCATCGCCACCCTCCAGCGCTGGAACGAGCTGAAGCGACACGTGCGTGCCGGCGAGAAGGCGATCGTCCTCTGCATGCCGGTCAGCGTCCGCGTGAAGGAGGACGAGCGGGTCCGCCGCCCCGTCCCGGAGGGCGGCGCTCCGCGGATGAAGACGATCTTCGTCTGGAAGCCGCGGTGGTTCGTCCTCGCGCAGACCGACGGCGAACCGCTCGCCGATGCGGTCGAGATCCCCGCGTGGGACGAAGCCCGCGCCCTCGAGACGCTGGCCGTCCAGCGCGTTCCGTTCGACCTCACCGACGGCAACGTGCAGGGCTACGCCCACGGCCGCTCCGTCGCCGTGAGCCCCATCGCAGCGCTCCCGGCCAAGACCCTCTTCCACGAGCTCGGCCACGTGCTCCTCAACCACACCGCCGAGCGCGGCGCCGACCAGCCGGACCTGCCGAAGACGCTCACCGAGGCGGAAGCCGAAGCGGTCGCCCTCCTCTGCCTCGAGGCCCTCCACCTGCCGGGCGCGGAGTACACCCGCGGCTACATCCAGTCCTGGTACGGCAGCGGCAACCCGCTGCCCGAGCACTCGGCCCAGCGAATCTTCAAGGCGGCCGACACGATCCTCCGCGCCGGCCGGAGCGACGCGAAGGCTGCGGCCGCACCGGGAGGTGCGGCGTGAACATCGACCTCTCCTCCCTCGCCCTCTCGCCCGCGGGAACCCACGTGGGCGCTCGTCCGGACGCGTGGCTCCGTGCCTCGATCGACGTCGCGGGCGTGCAGCACTTCGTCGACCTCGTCGCCGTCCGCGTCGGTCGCCACGGCGTCCAGCACGCCCTCTCGAGGGACCTCGACGCGATGGTGCGGCTCCACCACCTGGCGTGCGGGGCATACGGCCCCTTCGTCACCGTGACCTACCTCGGACGCCCCTACGTTCTCTTCGTCACACCGTCGTGCGAGTGAGGAGGTCGTCATGAACGACACGCTGCCCCCGTGCTGTGAGGACTGCGGCGCCACGGCCAACCTCCGCGGGTACACCGACCCCGAGACCGAGGAGCGCGTGCTCCTCTGCCCGCGCTGCGCCGCTGGCCTCCTCGACGAGCGGGACGACCCCGAGGACGACGAGGAGCCCTGTGACGACGAGTTCGCCGACGCCTGCTTCACCGCAGCCGACTACATGCGGGCGGACGAGGGCTGCTGATGGCCACGCCCTGGTTCGCCATCCGCTGCCCAACGTGCGGCCAGTTCTGGGGAGAGGAGGGGAGTCACGCCCCCGGCGAGCAGATCGTCCGGCGCTGCCTCCTCTGCCAACGCGAGGTCACGATCCTCTACGGCCTCGCATCCACCGGCGGCCTCGCCATCACCGCTGTGACCGACGTGGGGAGCGGGAGAAGAGGGGACTGGTCCCCGCTCCTCGACGCCCGCGTCCACTGGAGGGAGGTGAACTGAGTGCTCTACTTCCCCGAGTCCTTCCTCGAGCCCGACGGGCGCTTCCGCTCCGTCATCCCGGCCGACATGGTCCCGGTGCTCTACTTCACCGTCGACGGGCAGATGCGTTGCGCCACCTGCCTCAACGCGGTGGCCGCTTTCCTCGATCCCTTCTCGACGGAAGAGCGCGCTTGGTGCGTCGTCGACTACGAGCTCCTCTACGAGGGACCCGCCGGCGAGTGCGAGCACTGCCACACGAAGATCGCGACGCTCTACGGGGAAACCGAACACGGCGTCGACGAGACGTTCTGAGGTGCCGCCGTGGCGCGCCTCGGGCTCTACCAGCCGTTCATCGAAGATCGAAACGTCCGTCGCCTCTACCGGCTCAAGCTCTGGTTCCGGGAGCGCGAGGGGCGCCGCGTCCCGATGACGGTCCTCGTGAACCGGATCCTCGACGACTTCTTCGACGCCGGCCTCGCGATCGCAATAGACGAGACGCACTCGCAACAAACCCGCCCCGAACCGGGAATCTCCGCGCCGTCGGACCCCCGGTGGGACGCCATTTGACCCACGCACCCTGCCATGCTCTTTGGCGGGGTGCGTCTTCTTGCCTGGCCTATGCCGACCGGCCGACTTCGCGTATCGTTAAGCTGATATTTCCACGGAGGAGAAAGCCCATAAGTCCATGAAGATCTTCGACTTCCGCCAGCGGCTCATCGACGACTACTCCTCCTACGTGAAGAGCTTCATCGAGATCCGGGACCCCCGGATCCGGGCGTATGTCGACCAGACCCTCGATGGGGGGCACCTGTGGCCGGAGCCGCTCATCCAGCTCAACCCCTCCTTCGAGCCCGGGGAGAGCGTGGACCAGCTCGTCTCGGCCGGCGTCCTCCACCCGGAGTGCGCCAAGGTCTTCCGGAAGGCGAAGCGGGAATCGGGCGGGGTCGGCGAACCCCTCCGTCTCCACAAGCACCAGTCCGAGGCGGTCCGGACGGCCAAGACGGGGGAGAGCTACGTCCTAACGACCGGCACGGGGTCGGGGAAGAGCCTCGCCTACATCGTCCCGATCGTCGACCACGTCCTCCGCCGCGGCTCCGGCAAGGGCATCCAAGCGATCGTCGTCTACCCGATGAACGCGCTCGCCAACAGCCAGTTCGGCGAGCTCCAGAAGTTCCTGACGGACGGATACGACGCCGGCAAGAGCCCGGTGACGTTCGAGCGATACACGGGGCAGGAGTCGGACGAGGACAAGCAGCGCATCCTCGCCAACCCGCCGGACATCCTCCTCACGAACTACGTGATGCTCGAGCTGATCCTGACCCGGCCGCAGGAGAAGCAGCTCGTCGAGCGGGCGCAGGGTTTGCGCTTCCTCGTCCTCGACGAGCTCCACACCTACCGGGGTCGCCAGGGCGCTGATGTCGCCATGCTCGTTCGCCGCGTCCGCGATCGGCTCTCCGCGGACAAGCTCCAGTGCGTCGGGACCTCGGCGACCCTCGCGGGCGCCGGAACCCAGGACGAGCAGAAGGCCGAGGTGGCGCGCGTCGCCTCGCTCCTCTTCGGGACGACGGTGCAGCCGGACCACGTCATCGGAGAGACGCTTCGGCGGACCACGAGTCCGCAGGAGATCACCGATCCAACGTTCGTCGCCACGCTCCGCGACCGCGCCTCGGACCCGACCCGGACCCCGCCGACGGACTTCAAGGGCTTCGTCGCCGACCCGCTCTCGTCGTGGCTGGAGACCACCTTCGGCCTCACGAAGGAGCCCGGGACGGGGCGCCTGATCCGCATCAAGGAGCCTCGGAGCGTGACGGGGGAGACGGGTGCCGCCAAGGAGCTCTCCGCGCTCACCGGCGTCCCCGAGGAACGCTGCGCCGAAGCGATCCGCGAGGGCCTCCTCGCCGGCTACACCTGCGAGCGGAACCCCGACACGGGCTTCCCGGCGTTCGCCTTCCGCCTCCACCAGTTCATCAGCCGTGGCGACACCGTGTACGCCTCGGTCGAGCCCGAGGAAGACAGGGCCATCACCGTCTACGGCCAGCAGTTCGTTCCGGGGAGCGACCGGGAGAAGGTCCTCCTTCCCGTCGTCTTCTGCCGCGAGTGCGGCCAGGAGTACTACTGCGTCCGCCAGCGGCACGACAAGACGAGCGGAGCCCGAAGCTACGAAGGACGCGAGCTCTCCGACCGGCTGAGTGATCACGAGACGGAGGCGGGCTTCCTCTACTTCTCGACGGAAGCGCCGTGGCCGACAGACCCGGACGAGATCCGCCAGAGCGTTCCCGAAGACTGGCTCGAGGAGAAGCGCGGCCAGTTCCAGATCCGCTCGGCGAAGAAGAAGGACCTCCCTCAGCCCGTCCGCGTGAGGCTCGACGGAACGGCAGGGGACTCCGGACTCGCCGGTCACTTCCTCCCAGCGCCCTTCCGGTTCTGCCTGAACTGCGGCGTCGCCTACGGCGCCCGCCAGACGACCGACTTCGCGAAGCTCGGCGCCCTCGGCTCCGAGGGGAGAAGCACGGCCACCACGATTCTGAGCCTCGCGGCGATTCGCCACCTGAAGCAGGAGTCGCTCCCGGAGATCGCCCGGAAGCTCCTCTCCTTCACCGACAACCGCCAGGACGCATCCCTCCAGGCGGGCCACTTCAACGACTTCGTCGAGATCGGCGTTCTGCGATCGGCCCTCTATCGCGCGGTCGCCGACGCCGGCCCGGACGGCATCGGGCACGACGACCTCACGCAGAAGGTGTTCGACGCGCTGAAGCTCCCGCTGTCCTCGTACGCGATCGAGCCGGACGTCCAGTTCCAGGCGCTCAAGGACACGCAGCGCGCCCTCCGCCAGGTCCTCGGCTACCGCCTCTACCGCGACCTCGCCCGCGGGTGGCGCATCACGTCGCCGAACCTCGAGCAGTGCGGTCTGCTCCAGATCAGCTACGAGTCGCTCGACGAGCTGTGCCGGAGCGAGAAGACGTGGGCGAAGTCCCACGCCGCCCTCGGCGCCGCCACGCCGGAGACCCGCTTCAAGATCGCGAAGACGCTCCTCGACTTCATGCGGCGGGAGCTCGCGATCAAGGTCGACTACCTCGAGAGCGACTTCCAGGAGCGGCTCCTGCTCCTGTCGAACCAGCGCCTCCGGGCCCCGTGGGCGCTCGACGAGAACGAGGCCGAAGCCCTCGAGAAAGCGTCGGTCCTCTTCCCGCGCTCCACGCAGAAGAACGACTACGGCGGCAACGTCTACCTCTCGGCCCGCGGCGGCTTCGGACAGTTCCTCCGCCGGCAAGCCACGTTCGGCGACGGCGTCCGGCCGAAGGACGTGAAGGAGACCGAGGTCGTCATACGCGACCTGCTGGAAGTGCTCCGGCCCGCCGGTCTCGTCGAGGCGGTCGTCGAGCCGAAGGAGAAGGGCGACGTTCCGGGCTACCAGCTGCCCGCGTCGGCCATGCGCTGGGTCGCCGGCGACGGCACGCGCGCGTTCCACGACCCGATCCGTGTGCCGAAGGCACCGGAGAAGGGCGGGCGCACGAACGCGTTCTTCGGCGACTTCTACAAGGCGATCGCGGCCGAGGCGCTGGGCCTCGAGGCGCGCGAGCACACGGCGCAGGTGCCGAGCGCGATCCGAGAGGAGCGCGAGGCCGCCTTCCGGAAGGCCGAGCTGCCGATCCTCTACTGCTCGCCCACCATGGAGCTCGGCGTCGACATCTCCGAGCTGAACCTCGTCAACCTCCGGAACATCCCGCCGACTCCCGCGAACTACGCCCAGCGCAGCGGCCGAGCGGGACGAAACGGGCAGCCGGCGCTCGTCTTCTCCTACTGCGCGAGCGGGAGCCCGCACGACCAGTACTTCTTCCGTCGGCCCGACCAGATGGTGGCCGGCGCCGTGGCGCCTCCTCGTCTCGACCTCTCGAACGAGGACCTCGTGCGGGCGCACGTGCAGTCGATCTGGCTCGCCGAGACGGGCGCGAACCTCGGGAAGTCCCTCGAGTCGGTCCTGAACCTCACGGGGGACGATCCTCCTCTCGATCTCCTGCCGGGCATCCTCGCCGACCTGTCGAAGAAGTCGGCTCGGGAGAAGGCGAAGGAGCGGGCGCTCCGCGTCCTCTCGACCATCGAGCCGGAGCTGGCCCGCGCGGACTGGTACACGCCCGACTGGCTCGACCGAGAGCTGAACACGATCATCCGGCGATTCGACGACGCCTGCGACCGCTGGCGGGGCCTCTACAAGGCGGCGCTGGAGCAGGCGAAGACGCAGGCGAAGGTCGTCCGCGACGCCACCCGGAATGAGGCGGACAAGAACCAGGCGAAGCGTCTCCGCGCCGAGGCCGAGGCCCAGCTCCACCTCCTCACGCGAGTCGAGGAGATCGGCCAGTCGGACTTCTTCAGCTACCGCTACTTCGCGAGCGAGGGGTTCCTCCCTGGCTACAGCTTCCCCCGGCTCCCGCTGTCGGCTTTCGTTCCCGGCCGGAAGGGGAAGTCGAAGAACGGCGACTACCTCTCGCGCCCGCGCTTCCTCGCGATCTCCGAGTTCGGTCCCCGCGCCGTCATCTACCACGAGGGGTCTCGGTACCTCATCAACAAGGTGATCCTCCCCGTCGGCGAGGAAGAGGTCCTTGGCGAGCGGAGCGCGAAGCTCTGCCCGGCGTGCGGCTACATCCACGCGCTCGGGGAGTCCGGAGGTCCGGACGTCTGCGAGAGCTGCGGCACCGAGCTCAGCCCGCCGATGCACAGCCTCCTGCGGCTCCAGAACGTCTCGACGAAGCGCCGCGACAAGATCAGCTCCGACGAGGAGGAGCGACTCCGCCTCGGCTACGAGCTCCTCACCGGTGTTCGCTTCGAGCGCGACGGCGGCGCCAGCCGGACGGCGAAGGTCGAGAAGGACGGCGAGACGCTCCTCACCCTCGAGTACGGCCAGGCGGCCACGCTCTGGCGCATCAACCTCGGGTGGAAGCGCCGCGAGAACAAGGAGCAGCTCGGCTTCGTCCTCGACAAGGAGCGTGGCTACTGGGCGAAGAACTCCCAGATCGAGGAGAACGAGCCCGACGATCCGATGTCGGCGCAGAAGATCCGTGTCGTTCCCTTCGTGGAAGACCACCGGAACTGCCTCCTCGTTCGCCCCGAGAAGCCGCTCTCGCTCCAGCAGATGGCGTCGCTCCAGTCGGCGCTGAAGAACGCCATCCAGGTCGCCTTCCAGCTCGAGGAGAGCGAGATCGCTTCCGAGGCGCTCCCGACCTCGGCGGACCGTCGTCGGCTTCTCTTCTACGAGGCGGCCGAGGGCGGTGCCGGTGTGCTGCGTCGGCTCATCGACGACCCGACGGCGCTGGCCGAGGTCGCCCGCCGGGCGCTCGAGGTCTGTCACTTCTCCGAGACGGGACAGGACCTCGGGCGCGCTCCCCGCTCACGCGAGCAGTGCGAGGCCGCCTGCTACGACTGCCTCCTCAGCTACGGCAACCAGCCCGACCACCGACTCCTCGACCGACACATCATCCGAGACCTTCTTCTCGAGATCGCTGCGAGCACGGTGACATCGTCCGGCGTGAAGCGGTCGCGGGCGGAGCACCTCGACGAGCTGATGAAGCTCGCCGGCTCGGACCTCGAGCGCGACTGGCTCCGATTCCTCGATGAGCGCCGCCACCGCCTGCCCTCTCGAGCGCAGCTCCTCCTCGAGAAGTTCGGCACGCGGCCGGACTTCGTCTACGACGAGGCGCAGACGGTCGTCTACATCGACGGGCCGCACCACGACTTCCCGGAGCGTCAGGCCCGCGATCAGGCGCAGAACGAGCTGCTCGAAGACTCGGGCTACACGGTGGTCCGCTTCGGCGTCCGAGACGACTGGCAGGCGATCCTGGCGAAGTTCCCGGACGTCTTCGGCGCTCCGGCTTCGACCGGCGCTCCCATGAAGGAGACGGACGGGCTCGATCTCGACCTGTTCCCGGAGGCGTGGCAGGGGGCGATCAAGACGCTCGCGACCGGGGACGGTCTCGACGTCGAGGCCGGAGCCGATGTGTTGCGGGAGGGCCGCGTCGTCGGAGGGTATGTGGCTCGGCTTGCCCGGGACGACCGATCGCTCTACGTGGTCGACAGCGGCTCGGCGGCTGCGGCTGCGGTAGAGGCGGCTCTCCGCGCCGACGGGCACGACGTCCTCGTCACCGGTCCGGAAGGAGATCTCCTCGCCCGCGTGACGGCAGCATTCCCCCCTAAGGCATGACAGTCGCCGTCTCACCGACGTTCTTCGGGTCCGCGGACAAGCTGGAGTCGGGCGAGCGCGCCCGCGTCTTCGACTTCCTCGCGAAGTTCTACGAGAACCCCGCTCACCCGAGCCTGAGCCTCGAGCGCGTCGTGAAGCGCGACCCGAAGATCTGGTCGGCGCGGATCACTCAGGAGCTCCGCGCGATCGTCCACCGCGACGGCGAGACGAACCTTCTCCTCTACGCCGGCCACCACGACGACGCCTACCAGTGGGCCGAACGCCGGAGGGTCGAGAACCACGCGGTGACTGGCGCCCTGCAGGTGATTGAGGTGGCTGAGGCCGCCCGGGAGGAGCTCTCGTGGGCCGCGGAGAGCCCGAAGAAGAAGGGCGGCCTCCTCAAGGCCCATGCCGACGACTACCTCGAGAGCCTCGGCGTCCCGGCGGACTGGCTGCCGGTCCTTCGCGCCGTCGAGACAGACGACCAGCTCCTCGAGGTGGCGGCGAAGCTCCCGTCCGACCTTGCCGAGCGCCTCCTCCGTGTAGCGAGCGGCGAGCTCGTCACGCCCCCCACGCCCGTGGCACCGAAGGCGGCACTCACTGCCGATCCGGAGGCCCCGCGGCGGTTCTGGGTCGTCGATAGCGCCGCCGAGCTCGTGGACCTCCTGGCCAAGCCGATCGAGGCGTGGGTCCGGTTCCTCCACCCCACACAACGGCAGCTCGTGGAAGGAACGTTCAAGGGGCCGGTGAAGGTCACAGGCGGGGCCGGGACGGGAAAGACCGTCGTCGCGATGCACCGGGCCCGGTTCCTCGCGAGGGCGGGGAAGCGGGTACTCCTCACGAGCTTCGTCCACACGCTCTGCCGGAACATCGATCGAAGCCTCCGCGTCCTCTGCACGGACGACGAGCGGAAGCGAATCTCGGTCGAGACGGTGGACGCCGCCGCTCTCGGCCTCGTCCGCGCGTCAGGGGTGAAGGTCTCGTTCGCCACGAGTGACGACGTCCGCGCCGCACTCAAGGCGTCTGCGGTCTACGCGGGCGCGACGGCAGATGCGGAGTTCCTCGAGGCGGAATGGGACCGGGTGATCGCCACGCAGGGGCTCCTCTCCTGGCCGGAGTACCGCGACGCGCAGCGCACGGGGCGCGGCCGGCCTCTCTCGGCCGCCGAGCGGAAGCAGGCGTGGGCGGCCTTCGAGCGAACTCTCGAGCGGCTCGAGGCGGCGGGGAAGCTCCCGTCTCACGTCCTGATGCGCCGGGCCGCGGAGGCCGTCGCTGCCGGGCGGCAGGCGTCTCCCTATGACGCGGTCATCGTCGATGAGCTGCAGGACCTCACGCCGGCTGCCGTCCGATTCGTCGCGACCCTCGCGTCGAAGGCTCCCGCGAACCTCATGCTACTCGGCGACGGCGGGCAGCGGATCTACCCCGGCGGGTTCACCTTGAAGGGGCTCGGCGTCGACGTCCGTGGTCGGTCGAAGGTCCTCCGGCTCAACTACCGAACGACCCGGCAGATCCAACGCGCCGCCGATCGCATCCTGGGTCTCACGACCGACGACCTCGACGGTGGGACAGAGGATCGCTCCGGCACGCAGAGCCTCCTCGGGGGCCCCGTGCCCTCGCTCCGGGGATTCAAGACCGAGAAAGAGCACGATGCCTTTCTCGCGTCGGAGATCCGGCGCCTCCTGAAGGAGGGCCTCGCCCCGCGGGAGATCGCCGTGTTCGCCCGGACGGCCGACGCCGTGAAAGGCATCCGCGACTGCCTCCACAGGGCCGACATCCCGTACGAGGAGCTCGACCGCGACACGGACGTCTCGGCCGCGCAGGGGGTCTGCCTCGGGACAATGCACCGCGCCAAGGGGCTCGAGTTCAAGGCCGTCCTCGTGGCCCGCTGCGACGACGGCAGCCTCCCGCCGGCGGCCCTCCTCGCCCGGACAAAGGACGCTGCCGACCGCGAGGCGATCGTCGCCCTCCATCGCCAGCTCCTCTACGTTGCTCTCACGCGCGCTCGTGACGAGGCGACCGTGACCTGGGTGGGGAAGCCGTCGCCCTTCCTGGCGCCGCTCCTCTCCTTCGGAGAATCGAACGCATGACCTACGCCGTCGGCAGCCTCGTGAAAGCCCGTGGACGGGAGTGGGTCGTCCTCCCGGAGTCAGCCGACGACCTCCTCGTCGTCCGGCCGCTCGGGGGAACGGACGACGAGATCGCGGGCCTCCTGCCCGCCTTCGAGCCGGTCGGCCCTGCGACGTTCGACCTGCCGGACCCGGAGAAGCCGGGCGACCACCGCTCCTGCCGCCTTCTTCGCGACGCCGTCCGGCTCGGGTTCCGCTCCAGCGCTGGACCGTTCCGCTCGTTTGCCCGCCTCGGCGTCGACCCCCGCCCGTATCAGCTCGTGCCACTCCTGATGGCGCTCCGGCTCGATCCGGTCCGGCTCCTCATCGCGGACGACGTCGGAATCGGCAAGACCGTCGAGGCCTGTCTCGTCGCGCGCGAGCTTCTCGACCGGGGTGAGGTCGAGCGGATGGCCGTCCTCTGTCCGCCCCACCTCGCCGAGCAGTGGCAGCGTGAGCTTCTGACGAAGTTCCACATCGAGGCCGAGCTCGTTCTGCCGAGCACCGTCACCCGCCTCGAGCGGGGGCGGGGGATGGGCGAGTCGCTGTTCGACATCTACCCCTACGTCGTCGTTTCGACGGACTTCATCAAGTCCGACCGGCGACGCGACGACTTCCTGCGAGCCTGCCCGGAGCTCGTCATCGTCGACGAGGCACACACCTGCGCCTCGGGTGGCGACGGCCGGGGGAGCCGCCACCAACGAAACCAGCTCGTGAAGGGGCTGGCGTCGAAACCGGACCGCCACGTCGTCCTCGTCACCGCCACGCCCCATAGCGGCAAGGAGGACGCCTTCCGGAGCCTCCTTGGCCTTCTCAACGCCGACTTCGCTTCACTGCCGGAGGACCTCTCCGGCGACGCGAACGAGCCGATCCGCCGCAAGCTCGCCCAGTACTTCGTCCAGCGCCGCCGCGGCGACATCCGGGCCTACCTCGGCACCGAGACCGACTTCCCCGAGCGCGAGGAGGCGGAGGAGCAGTACCGCCTCCACCCCGAGTACGCCAAGCTCTTCGAGAAAGTCCTCTCCTACGCGCAGGAAATCGTCCAGGACGACGCCGGTGGGAACAAGCGACGCCAGCGCGTCCGCTGGTGGTCTGCGCTGGCTCTCCTGCGGGCCCTCGCCTCGAGCCCGGCGGCGGCCGCCGCCACTCTGCGGAACCGGGCGGCTGCGACGGATACCGACTCCGTCGACGAGGCCGACGAGATTGGCCGCCGGACGGTCCTCGACCTGACTGACGACGAGCCCTCGGAAGGAGCTGACATCGCGCCAGGGGCCGACTCCGTCGAGGAAGAAGCCGAGGACGCTCGCGAGCGTCGCCGGCTCCGCGAGATGGCCCGGGAAGCGGACGCGCTCGTCGGGGACAAGGACGAGAAGCTCCGGCGAGCGGCCGTCCTCATCAAGAAGCTCGTTGGCGAAGGCCACCAGCCGATCGTCTTCTGCCGCTTCATCGACACGGCGGAGTACGTCGCGCGTGAGCTCCGCTCCGCCCTCCCCAAGGGCGTGACGGTCGAGGCCGTCACCGGCACGCTGCCTCCCGAGGAGCGCGAGGCCCGCGTGCTCGCCCTCGGGGAGGCTGAGAAGCGCGTGCTCGTGGCGACGGACTGCCTCTCGGAGGGAATCAACCTCCAGGAGCACTTCGACGCGGTGTTCCACTACGACCTCTCCTGGAACCCCACCCGCCACGAGCAGCGCGAAGGACGCGTCGACCGGTACATGCAGCCGAAGCCCGTGGTCCGGGTAGTCACCTACTACGGCACCGATAACCACATCGACGCCGTGGTGCTCCGGGTCCTCCTCCGAAAGCACAAGACAATCCGAAGCTCGCTCGGAATTTCGGTCCCCGTGCCAGTCGACACGGATCAGGTCGTCGAGGCGATCTTCGAGAGCCTCCTTCTCCGCCCGAAGAAGGGCGCCAGCCAGCAGCAGATGCTCGCGGGCTTCGACGAGTACTTCCGGAAGGAAGAGACCGAGCTCTTCCTCAAGTGGGACAAGGCGTCAGAGCGCGAGAAGCAGTCCCAGACGTTCTTCGCGCAGCGCGCGATCCGCGTCGAAGACGTCGCCGCCGAACTCGCCGAGATTCGTCGCGCCCTGGGCTCCGGGACGGACGTCGAGCGCTTCGTCCGCGACGCCATCACCCTTCATGGCGGCGTCGTCACCGGGACCGATCCCGTGAAGATCGACCTCCGGGAGACACCACGTGCGCTGCGGGAGGCCGCCGGTCTCGACGGTGTCCCCGTCGTGGCCCGCTTCGATCGGCCGGCCGGCGACGGCCAGCTGACCATCAGCCGGACCCATCCCTTCGTCGAGGGCCTGGCGACCTACACGCTCGACCGCGCGCTCGACAGCGGCTCTGACGACACGAAGGCCCGGCGCTGTGGGGTCATCCGTACGGGCGGTGTGTCGCGCAGGACGACCGCGCTCCTCTGTCGCGCCCGGTTCCACATTCTCACGAAGCAGCGAGGGAAGGAGACGCCGCTCCTCGCTGAGGACTGTTTCCTCCTCGGGTTTGTCGGAGCTCCGGAAAAGGCCGAGTGGCTGTCTCCGGAGGCTGCCGAGGCGCTGCTCCAGCTCAGCCCCGACGGGAACGTACTTCCCGACCTCGCCAAGAACTCTCTCCGGCAGGTCCTCACCGGTCTCGAAGGACTCCGCCCCCGCGTCGAACAGGCGGCCCGGGAGAAGGCCGAAGCTCTCCTCGAGGCCCACACCCGTGTCCGTCAGGCGGTGCGTTCGAAGGGGATCTCCCACCGCGTCGAACCGCAGCTCCCCGTGGATGTCCTCGGCGTCTACGTGTTCCTTCCGAAGGCCTGAGCCATGAGGACGCGTTCACAGACCGGCTTCGCGGCCCTCCAGACCGAGGGCGCAATCCTCCCGGCCGACCTCCTTCGGCGGATAGCTGAAGGCGACGCGAGCCTAGGTGGGCTTGACTCGGCCTCGTACCACCTCGCGGTGGGCGAGAGGCTCTCGGAAGCCGTCAGCCGCTCATGGAGCCGCCTTCAGGGCTCGTGGGCGGCGTTCAAGAGCGCAAAGGAGAGACTTCCCGAGACAGATGCCGGAACCACCCTGACTCGTGAGAAGTGGCTCCTCTCGCTCTTCCACGAGCTCGGGTACGGCCGTCTCACGCCAGCTAAGCCGATCACGATCGGCGAGAAGTCCTACGGCATCTCCCACGGCTGGCAGCACACTCCTCTCCACCTCGTCAGCTTCCGTCTCGACCTGGATAAGCGTCAGCCGGGTGCCGCCGGCGCCTCGAGGAGCAGTCCGCACAGCCTCGTCCAGGAGCTCTTGAATCGCTCCGACGACCACCTCTGGGGGATCGTGTCGAACGGCCTCCGGCTCCGGATCCTCCGTGACAACGCGAGCCTCTCTAGGCAGGCGTTCGTCGAGCTCGACCTCGAAGCGATCTTCGACGGCGAGCTCTACGCGGACTTCGCCCTCCTCTGGCTGCTCTGCCACGAGTCACGGGTCGAGGCGGAGGAGCCAGAGTCGTGCTGGCTCGAGAGGTGGTCGAAGGCGGCCAAGCAGCAGGGGACCAGGGCCCTCGACCGCCTCCGGACCGGCGTTGAGGCGGCGATCACCGCACTCGGGACCGGTCTCCTCGTCCATCCGGCGAACGGTCGACTTCGCGACCGGCTGCAATCCGGAACCCTCGACTTGCAGGACCTCTACCGCGAGCTACTCCGTCACGTCTACCGGCTCCTCTTCCTCTTCGTAGCCGAGGACCGCGGTCTCCTCCATCCGCCGGGCGCCTCGGCCGCTGCCCGGGAGCGCTACGGCCGGTTCTTCTCGACCCAACGTCTGCGCCAGACTGCCGCACGTCTCCGAGGATCGCGCCACGGTGACCTCTTCGCGAGCCACCGTCTCGTGATCAGCTGGCTTGGCTCGGCCGCAGGGCGATCCGAGCTCGGGCTCCCTGCTCTCGGGAGCTTCCTCTTCTCCCAGGCCGCCGACCCCGAGACCGGGTCTAGTGAGATTGCCAACCGAGAGTTCCTCGCGGCCGTCCGGGCCCTTGCCTTCACGGTGGATGGCGGAGTCCGGCGAGCTGTCGACTACCGAAACCTCGGGGCGGAGGAGCTGGGAAGCGTCTACGAGAGTCTTCTCGACCTCCACCCGAAGGTGGAAGTTGGGGCCGGACGCTTCGAGCTAACGCACGGTGGCTCCGAGCGTCGCGCGACGGGGTCGCACTACACCCCGACCCCCGTCACCAAGACCGTTCTGGACTTCGCCCTCGACCCGGCGATTGCGGAATGCCTGAAGAAGCTGGACCCTGAGAAGGCGCTCCTCAGCCTCAAGGTGCTCGATCCAGCGTGCGGCTCCGGGCATTTCCTCATCGCCGCAGCCCAGCGGGTCGGCCGCCGTCTCGCCTCAATCCGGACGGGCGACGAAGAGCCTGCGCCCGAGGCAATCCGACAGGCCGTCCGCGACGTCGTAGCCCACTGCATCTACGGCGTCGACGTGAACCCGATGGCCGTGGAGCTCTGCAAAGTCGCCCTCTGGATGGAGACGCTCGAGCCCGGGAAGCCCCTCGGCTTCCTCGACCACCGGATTCGCTGCGGCGACTCGCTCCTCGGCGTGCCTCTCACGACGACCGTAACCCGGCTGAAGAAGGAGCTGGAGGAGCGCCGGACCGAGCTGACCGCCGAGATCGCGACCGTCGACCAGTCGATCCGAAAGGCGCCCTTCAAGGGGGAGGAGGCGGACCGACTCGGGAAGAAGCGGAAGGCACTCGAGAAGGAGCTGGGCGGACTCGAGTACGACCTCTGGCCCGATCACGTTCCCGACGAGGCCTTCAAGGCGACTGCTGACGACGACAAGGCGCTCGTTCGCGCGACGGTGTCAGATAATCGAAAGGAGCGTCGGAGCGGCCAGCGGAACCTCTTTCGGGGGACGCTCCTCAACGTCACGGCGGCAGCCCAGGTGACGGGCCGACTCGCTTCCGCGGACGAGTCCGTGGCCGACGTCCAGGCGAAGAGTGACAGCCTCCGGGAGCTCGAGGCGAGCCCTGCCTACAGGGTCGCCAAGCTGCGGGCCGATGCCTGGTCTGCGGCGTTCTTCTGGAAGATCGCCGCGGACGAGCCGCCCGCGCCGACGGACGCCGTGTTCCAGATGCTGAAGGATGCGCCGGATCGTCTCGATCCCGCGATCAACGTCCGCATCGACCTGCTTGCGAAGCGTCACCGGTTCCTTCATTTCGAACTCGCATTCCCGGAGGTTTTCGTCGGGGAGCAGCCGGGGTTCGACGTGGAGGTCGGGAACCCGCCGTACCTGGGGGGCCTAAAGATCAGCACGAATCTCGGGGACAGGTATCTGGGGTTTCTCAAGACCGTGTCGCACGAGGCCGGGGGCACGACGGACCTCTCAGCGTACTTCTTCCGCCGAGGCTTCGATCTCCTTGCCGAGGGGCGAGATCTAGGATTCCTCGCGACGAACACGATCGCGCAGGGCGACACGCGCGCAGCGGCACTCGGGCCCATCACGGCGAGTTGGGGAGGGACCATCGCGAACGCCATCCGGTCGATGCCGTGGGAAGGAGTCGCGAACCTGGAAGTGGCGGTCGTCCATCTCCACAAGGGACGGTGGGCGGGACGGAGCACATTGGACGGCCGAGACGTCCGACAGATCACACCGATGCTAGACGACGGCTCGAGCGGAATCGGCGAACCGAAGCGACTCCGGGCGAACGCGAACCTCGCATACCAAGGATCGATCGTTCTCGGGATGGGGTTCGTTCTGTCGCCTGAAGAAGCGGCCGAGCTGATCGAGAGCGACCGACGGAACAAGGACGTCCTTTTCCCATACCTCAACGGCGAGGACCTCAATAGCAGACCTGACCAGAGCCCCAGTCGATGGGTAATCAACTTCTTCGATTGGCCGCTGGATCGTGAAAGCGCGCCGGCGGGATACACCGGTCCGGTGGCGGCGGACTACCCTGAGTGCCTTGATGTCATCAGAACCAAGGTGAAGCCTGAACGGGACCGCGACAAGCGGAAAGCACGCCGAGAGAGATGGTGGCTCTGGGGCGACAGGCAGCCCGGGCTTTATGCCGCGATCGACACGCTTCCGCAGCGGTCTTGTAGTGTGGGTCTCGGCGTCTTCGCGATTGCCGCCATCACGAAGTACCTGTCGTTCGTTCGTGTCGCTGCCGGCTGCGCCTTTAATCAACGGCTATTCGTCTTTGTGGGCGTCGGATGGCACCACTTCGCTCTTCTTCAGTCTTCAATCCATGAGGCTTGGGCGCGGGCATACAGCAGCACGCTTGAGACGAGGCTCAGCTATAGCACGGGAGATGCCTTCGAGACGTTCCCGTTCCCGTGCGTCGGAGCTCCGCTGAGCCTACTGGGCAGGGAAGTATCGGACCGCCGAAAGGGGGTGTGTGAGTCTCGTCTGCTGGGCCTGACGGAGGTCTACAACCTCTTCCACGATCCAGCGACTGAGCTGGACAGTGCTCCTGTCTCCAAGGACCGACCGCTTTACGACGACATTCAGCACCTCCGAGCTCTCCACGTCGAGATGGACCGGGCCGTCCTCGCTGCCTACGGCTGGGACGACATCGACCCGCGCCACGCCTTCTACCGCGGCCGCGACGCTGGCACCGGAGTGGCCGACGACGACTCCCGCTTCACGATCCACCCGGAAGCCCGCGCCGAGATCCTCCGCCGCCTCCTCGCCCTGAACGGCGAGCGCGCCGCCGAGGAGGCAGCGATGATCGAGCGAGGCGACTCCATTCCTTCGGCGTTTGCAGAACTCTCCGCGGGTGAATAAGATGCAGCTATCTGGACGGAATAGCCACGCTCAACTAACAGCCCTGTTGTGAGCATGCGAGTAGACGAGCGTTTGGGCGGTGAACTCGAGGCCGTGCCCGCGCCCCGCCCATGGGGCACCAACCGGCGCCGCCTGCTTCGCGACGGGGCTCCTGTGGCTCCGCTCCAGCGGCTCGAGCTCTTCTCGGACAGCGACTTCGAGAATTTCGTGAACGAGTGGGTCCATGACTACCTCAAGGCCCGCTACGTCTCCGTGGAGATGCGGCGGGGAGCTGGCGACAAAGGGCGGGACATTGTGGGATGGCTCGATCCCGTTGGGACGACGCCGCGTCGGTGGGACAACTACCAGTGCAAGCACTACAAGGACCGACTGACCCCATCGGATATCTGGATTGAGCTCGGGAAGCTCGTCTTCTTCGTTGCCAACGGAGTTCTGACGGCGCCGAGACGATACTACTTCGTCACGGCAAGAGGCGCCGGGTCGAGTCTGCTCGATCTCCTCGGCGATCCTGAGAATCTGCGATCGGAGCTGAAGCTGCACTGGGAGAAGCACTGCGAGCGAGCGATCACGAGTAGGGGAAGCGTGGCGCTCGAGGGCGCTGTCGCAGCCTGTCTTGAGTCGCTGGACTTCTCGATCTTCGAGGCAGTGTCGCCCAGCACACTGATCGAGGAGCACGGCCACACGAGATACCACAGCTTGGTGTTCGGCCTTGGCCTTGAGCGCCGCCCATCTCGCGGGGTGACCCCGGCAGAGGTTGCACCAGGTGAGACCAGGTATGTGGATCAGTTTCTTCGAGCGGCAAGCGAGGAAACGGGAGTATCTCTGGCAGCGGCGAAAGACCTCGCTGGTTTCAAGAAGATCGCGCAGACCTTCCGGCACGCTCGCGAGAGCTTCTATGAAGCCGAGCAACTCAAGGAGTTCGCTCGAGATTCTCTTCCGGACGACACCGACTTCGAAGAGCTGAAAGAGGACGTGTGTGATGGCGTGATCACAACCGTCAACCAGCAGCACGCGAACGGCTATCAGCGACTCCTGAAGACGAGCGATGCCGCACTGGCTTTGCAGCTAGATCGATCCGCCTTGAGGGAGGTGCTCAGCTCGAAGCACAGGGTAGGCGTGGTGCATCACCTGGTGAACGAGGAACGGATTTCATGGGTCGGCGACGATGAACCGAAGAAGTAGTCAGCGACGGCGACCGTTCAACTCACCTCTTGAGGTGGGGCTTCGGGCGCTCTTCATGCTCCAGGCGCTGAAGCCTACTGAGGCGGACCTCCAGCGGCTGGTCTATTTCGACTACCTCTGTCTCCATACTGGCGATGCGGGAGGGCCACCGAGCCTACATCCTGCCCTACCGCAAAGATCAGGCGAATGGCTAGTGCGCCGAGTGATGCTCAGCAGGGGAGTGGATCTGCTCTTCGCGAAGGAACTGCTCGAAAAGCAGGCCGGGACGAGCGGTATCACGTATCGAGCAACGGAGCTTACAGAGGCGTTTCTAGGTCATCTGTCCTCGAGTTACGCAAAGGAGCTGTTGGAACGGGCCAATTGGGTGGCGCTGAAGTTCGGAAGGTACGAGGATGAAGAGTTGGCTTCCTACATGCGCGCGCATGTCCGAGAGTGGGGGGCGGAGTTCGCGCGTGAGTCGCTGTTTGTGACGGTGCGGCTATGAGGCGCCACGGGTTTCAGATTCGGAAGCTCGTCGTGGCCGGGAGGGAACGCAAGCCGGCCTTCCTCGACTTCGGCCCAGGCCTAAATGTGGTGTCAGGGGTCTCGAACTCGGGGAAGACCTATGTACTACAGTGTCTGGATTGGGTAATGGGTGCGGGTCAGCCGCCGAAGTCGATCAAAGAGAGCAAGGGATACGAGAAGGCCTATCTTGAGATCACTGCTTCTGATGGTCGAAGATACTGCCTCGCAAGGGCACTGAAGAGCGGCGCGGGGGAATGCTGGGAGGGGCGTTGGGACGATGTAGTCGATAGCCGACGACGTCTTGCCAGCAAACACCGGTCGGGGAGCGAGGAGACAATCTCGTACTTCCTTCTCTCGCTCTTCGGTGCGGCGGGAGCGAAGGTCAAACGGAACGCCAAGAACGAGCTGCAGGAACTGTCGTTCAGGACCATCGCTCACCTGTTTATCGTCAACGAGCTGGAGATCCTAGCCGAACGCTCGCCGTTGGCTCTGGAGGACATGCGGGCGGAGACCAGTGCGGTCGCCGCCTTCTCTTACGTGCTAACAGGCGTTGACGATAGCGCGCTGGTGCCGGAGCTCGATCCGAAGGTGGAAAAGGCTGTTCGGGCGGGGCGAAGGGAGCTCCTGGAGGACCTAGTCAATGACTTGGAGGCCTCGCTCGTCAACGGGGAGGGGGCCGAGGTGGGAGCTGATGGACTCGAGGAGCGGCTGGCGGCGATCAGCGCGAAGGTGGCGAAGAACAGTGAGACCGTTGCGGCAGCGTGGAGGGACAGGGAGGAGCGTTGGTCGACACTGAAAGCAACTGAGTCGAGGCTGGTGGCGCTACGGGAGCTTGGCAAGCGGTACAGGCTGCTTTCAGATCACTACGAATCGGACCTTCGGCGACTAGAGTTCATGGAGGAAGGGCAGCAGCTCGTCGAGCAGCTTGAGACAGTTCGCTGCCCGTTCTGTGGCGCGGAAATGGAGGAACACGTTGAGAACGCCTTGTGCGCCGGAGAGGGTGCCGAGGCGCAGCGGTTGTCCGATGCCTGCCGCGCGGAGGCTCGGAAGATCCGCGCACAGCAAGTAGACCTACAGGCGGCTGAGGCGGATCTGATCACTGAGATGGGCGAGGTAGAACGGCGGATTCGCGACAGTGCGAAGGAACTTGAACGACTCGAAAGCGAGATCCGAGCGGAGCTGGAGCCGATGGTGGCGGCGAGCCGGCAGGAACTTGAGGAGCTCCTCGAACAGCGAAGGGTAAGAGAATCACGTGCGATCAACCTCGGTCGCCTGGACGCGCTGAAGAGACTTCTCCTGGAGGAAGAGGCTAGACGTAGGACGACCTCGCCGAAGGAGCCCTCGCCGGACCAGACCTCAGAGGGATTGGAGTCCATGTCGCTGCGGCGTATGTGTGATGCTATCCAGCAGGTTCTTCAGGCGTGGCATGTTCCGTGTCGGACGGTGGAGTTCAACGAAAGGTCGTATGACGTCGTGGTGGATGGGGTCCCAAGGCGCAGCAATGGGAAGGGGGTCCGCGGTCTTTGGCATTCCGCGTTCAACGTTGGGCTGATGCTGAGCACGGCGGGCCCTGAAGGACGGCATCCCGGGTTTGTTGTGCTTGACTCGCCTTTAACGACGCTCCGGGAAGGAACAGGCGGCGAGGATCCGGAGGAAGTTGCCGGGGAGGTCCAGCAGGCGTTCTTCGAACATCTCGCCGGTCTGGACGAGGATGTGCAGGTCGTCGTGCTGGAGAACAAAGAACCGCCCGCATCGGTCCTCAAGAAGATCAGATTCGAGAGGTTCGTCGGGCGTACCCAGGCGGGTCGGGCGGGGTTCTTTCCTCCCGTCGCTGAGAGCGGCGGAGTTTGGTCTGGGGAGGGCGAGGGGGAGTAGACGGACACTGAGGAGGTCGTTATGCAACCTTAGGCTCCGCGGAG
>DAOMFB010000007.1:0-20286 GCA_035429585.1 Thermoanaerobaculia bacterium | reverse complement strand
GGCCCTCCGCGCGTGGCGGTCCCTCTCGCGGGACCTCGCGGGGCTCGCCGACGTCCGCCCGTTCGGGAACGAGGCCGCGCGACTCGAGGGCTCCCGGGAGCTGCGCCGTCGGGAGGCCGCCGACCGCGAGACGCTCGCGGAGAGCCGCCGGACGCTCGCCCTCATGGCGCGGACGCTGCGGCAGGCCTTCGACGCCTCGCCGCGCTGGCCCCTCGGGAGGCTCGTCGCGGCGCTCGGCGTGGCGAGGCTCCGGACGGCGGCGGCCGGATCGGAGCCCGGGGCGGCGGAGGCCGCGGAGCGCCTCCTCGCCGCCCTCCGGGCCCGGACCGGGTACACCCTTCCGGAGGAGCTCCGCGCGGCCGGGGACTTCCCGGGCGCCGCCCTCGCGCTCGGCGTGGCCGACGCGGCCCGGCCCGGCGATCCCGGGGTCCTCTACGGCCTCGCCGGCGCCCGGGCCCTCTCCGGAGAGGACGCGGCCGCGCTCGAGGCCCTCCGGCGGGCCGTGGCGGCCGGGTTCTGCGACCGCCGGCGGCTCGACGCGGACCCGGACTTCGACCGGCTGCACGGGGATCCGGCCTTCGAGGAGCTGATCCGGGCCGGCGGACGCTGAGGCGACGCGACGCGCCGTAGAATGCCTCCCGCCTCATGAGCGAGCTTCGCCACGATCCGCTCAACCGCCGGTGGGTCATCGTCTCCGCGGACCGCTCGGCGCGCCCGGCCGACTTCGAGCTGGTCCACGAGTACCGCGTCGGAAAGAAGGACTGCCCCTTCTGCCCCGGGCGCGAGGCCGAGACGCCCCGGGAGATCTTCGCGTTGCGCGACGGAGGCGGCGCCGCGAACGGGCCCGGCTGGAGCGTTCGGGTCGTCCCGAACCGCTATCCGGCCCTCGCCATCGAGGGGCAGCCCGACCGCCGGGCCGCCGGCCCGTACGACCGGATGCACGGCATCGGCGCCCACGAGGTGATCGTGGAGTCCCCCGAGCACGAGCTCGCGCTCGCCGACCAGCCGCTGCCGCAGCTCGTCCGGATCGCCGGCGTCTGGAAGGCGCGGATCACCGACCTGATGCGCGACACGCGCTTCAAGTACATCCTCCTCTTCAAGAACCACGGCTCCTCGGCCGGGGCGACGCTCGAGCACGCGCACACGCAGATCATCGCCATGCCGGTGACGCCGCGGGCCGTCTCGATCAAGCTGGAGTCGGCCCGCTCGCACCACCAGCTCAAGGAGCGGTGCCTCATCTGCGACCTGATCGACTTCGAGATCTCGGACGGCTCGCGGATCCTCTTCGTGACCGAGCACTTCGTGGCGTTCTGCCCCTATGCGGCCCGGTTCCCCTTCGAGATCGTCCTGGCGCCGCGCGGGCACCTCCACGACTTCTGCCTGATGCCCGGCGACCTCCTCCAGCCCTTCGCGGCGGCCCTCTCGGAGGCGCTCCAGCGGTTGAAGCTCCTCCTCAGGAACGCCGGCTACAACTTCGTCCTCCACACGGCGCCGAACATCCACGCGCTCCCGCGGCGGACGGGGCACTTCTTCTCGCTCGAGTGGGACTGGCACTGGCACATCGAGATCCTGCCGCGCCTGACGCGCGTGGCCGGCTTCGAGTGGGGGACGGGCTTCCACATCAACCCGACGGCCCCCGAGGAAGCCGCGCGCGCCCTCCGCGACGTCGAGATCCGGACCTGACGGCGTCCCTCCGGCGCGTCAAATGGCGGTGAGGGTGGGATTTGAACCCACGGTACCCTTTCGGGTACACCGGTTTTCGAGACCGGCCTGATCAACCACTCCAGCACCTCACCGCGAGCGGCCGAAGGGCGCGAAGTATAAACGACGCCGGGAGAAAGTGGCGGACAGGGTGGGATTCGAACCCACGGTAACCTTTCGGCTACACACGGCTTCCAACCGTGCTCCTTAAACCGCTCGGACACCTGTCCACCGAGGTCCGAAACCCGCGTACCTTGCCCCGAACGGCCCCGCCGGTCAAGCGGCGGTCAGCGCAGTCGGTCCGGGAGGACCGAGCCGAGCCAGCGGAGCAGGTCGGCGAGGGCGCCCACCTCCGTGATGCGGCCGGGGACCCCGGCGGGGGACGAGACGGCCCGCTTGCGCGACTCGAGGGCCGACACCTCCTCCCGGAGCTTCTCCCGCTCGCGCCGCATCGTCCGGTCCCGGCCCCCGTTCTCGAGGAAGTCGACGATCGCCGTCAGCTCGCCGCGGTCGAGGAAGACGCCGTGCTTCCCGCAGAGGTCCAGGATCACCCCCGAGCCCGCGCCGTAGTTCCGCCGCGTCATCAGCCCCGGGCAGAAGGGGCACTTCCGGTAGTGGAAGCGCTTCGGGAGCTTCTCGGGCCCGGGCGGGGCCTCGCCGTCGAGGGCGCGCGTCGTCGCCCGCGCGTCGGCTCCCTCCACGACCCGGTCGAAGACCTCGTTCGAGAGGAAGAGCCCTCCGCACCGGGCGCACTCGGCGTAGCCGAGGACCCCGGTCTTCCGTCCGACGAGCGGGACGCGGCACTCCGGGCAGAGCTTTCCCGCGGCCGAGACCGACAGCGACTCGGACGGCAGGTCGGCCCCGCAGCGCGAGCACTTCTCCGCGTCGCGCGGGTTGAGCGTGAAGCAGTCGGCGCAGCGCCGGGTGGCGAGGAGCGAGAGGCAGTGCCCGCACGACCGGTCCGCTTCCGTGACGGGGGCGCCGCACGAGGGGCAGCGGAGGGCCGGGACGTCGGTCATCGCGGCGGCTCGTGGCGAGGTGGATACCGCCCCTCGAGGCGCGGCGCGATGAGGAGGACGGCGAGGACCAGGACGACGGCGGCGAGGGCCGTGACCCACGACCCGCAGGCCACGATGATCCCGACCGCGGCCGTCGCCCAGAGCGCCGCGGCCGAGGTGAGCCCGTGGACCCGGCTCCCCGCGCCCGGATCCCGGAAGATCTCCCCCGCGCCGAGGAAGCCGACGCCGGCCGCCACGCCCTGGATGGCGCGCGAGAGCGCATCGCCCGTGAGGTGGAGGCTCAGCTGCGCCGGGACGATGACGAAGAGGGCCGCGCCGAGGGCGACGAGGGCGTGCGTTCCGGCCCCCGCGGGCTTTCCGGCCCGGTACCGGTTCCACCCGATGAGACCTCCGGCGAGGGCCGCGGAGAGGAGACGCGCGAGGAGGGCGGGCTCGCTGGCCGACGGCAGGAGGTGGAGTTCCTGTCCCACGTCATTCCTCCCGGGGCGGACGCCCCGCGCTGCAGGTTAGCCGATCCGGCGCTTCCGGGCCGCGGCCCGCTTCTCGCGGAAGAAGGCCTTCAGAAGCTCCCCGCATTCGGCGGCGAGGACCTCTTCCGTGACGTGGACCCGGTGGTTCAGCCGCGGATCGCGGCAGAGGTCGCCGAGGGACCCGACGAAGCCGGCCTTCGGGTCCTCGGCCCCGTAGACGAGCCGGGGGATCCGGGAGAGGACGATCGCCCCGGCGCACATGGCGCACGGCTCGAGCGTCACGTAGAGCGTGCAGCCGTCGAGCCGCCACGAGCCGAGCTTCCGGGCCGCCCGCCGGATGGCGATCACCTCGGCGTGCGCCGTCGGGTCCCGGTCCGCCTCGCGCCGGTTCCGCGCCCGCGCAAGGACCTCCCCGTCCTTCACGACGACGGCCCCCACCGGCACGTCCCGGTGGGCCGGCGCCCGTCGGGCCGCCTTCAGCGCCTCCCGCATGAACCGCTCGTCGCCGGCGTGGGCCACTGCGGGAGGATTATCCGCCGGACGGGAGGGCCTCTGGGGCCTTCATCTCATTGATTCCCCCGGGACGGCGGCCCAACCTTCGACAAGGCGGGAGGCTGCCGTCATGCGCTCGTTCCGTTCTCGCCGGAGGGCCACGTGTCCCGGGCGGCAGCCATGATCCTCGGAATCGGCACCGACCTCCTCGACGTCGCCCGGATGGAGCGGGAGCTGTCGGAGAGGACCGGCTGCCGCGAGGAGCTCTTCACCCCGGCCGAGATCGCCTACTGCGAGGGTAAGCGGTATCCGGCCCGGCATTTCGCGGCGCGGTTCGCGGCCAAGGAGGCGCTCTTCAAGGCCCTCTCGGGCGGGGCCCCGCCCGGCCTCTGGCGCGAGGTGGAGGTGCAGCGGGCCGAGGGAGCCCCGCCGCGCCTCGTCCTCCACGGGCGCCTTCTCGAGGCGGCCGGCCGGCTCGGCGTCAAGAAGGCCCTCGTCTCCCTGACTCACACCGACGGCCTCGCCGCGGCGAGCGTCGTTCTCGAGGGGTGACCCATGTACGTGACCGAAATCGTCGACGAGAAGAAGCTCTGGAACATCGGCTCCTACGAGGAGGCCCTCCGGGGCTTCCGGTGGGAGACCGCCGCGAAGGAGCTGGGCCTCGGCCACGGCGACCCGTTCAACATCGGGTGGCACCTGTCGGACCGCCTCTGCCGGCTCGGCCTGGCGCGGAAGCGGGCCCTCCTCTGGCAGGGGAGCGACGGCCGGGAGCGGACCTACACGTTCGACGACCTCCGCGTCCTGTCGAACACCTTCGCCGCGTACTTCTGGCGACTCGGGGTCTTTCCCGGCGAGCGGGTCTGCCTCTTCCTCGACCGGGTGCCGGAGCTCTACATCGGCTTCGTCGGCCTCCTGAAGCTGGGGGCGGTGGTCCAGCCGCTCTTCTCGGCCTTCGGCGAGGAGTCCCTCGAGATCCGCCTCCGGGACGCCGGCACGCGGACCCTCGTGACGCAGAAGAAGCACCTCCCGAAGGTGCGCCGGGTCCGGGCGAAGCTGCCGGAGCTGCGCTACGTCGTCGTCGTGGACGCCGAGGGCCTCGCCCTCAAGGAAGGGGAGGTCTCCCTCGCCCTCGACGCCGAGCCCCGCTCCCCCGGCTTCCCGATCTTCCCGGCCACGCCCGAGACGCCGTCGGTGCTCCACTACACCTCCGGGACCACCGGCCAGCCGAAGGGGGCGCTGCACGTCCACGGCTCCCTCGTGGCCCAATACCTGACGACGAAGTGGGTCCTCGACCTCAAGGAGAACGACGTCTACTGGTGCAACGCCGACCCCGGCTGGGTCACCGGGACCTCGTACGGGATCATCGGGCCCTGGTCGAACGGCGCCACGCAGGCCGTTCTCGACGCCGGCTTCTCGGCCCGCGGGTGGTACCGCTTCATCGAGAAGCAGAAGGTCACCGTCTGGTACTCCGCCCCGACGGCCATCCGCCTCCTGATGCGCGAGGGGACGGCCGCGGCCCGCCTCAACGACCTCTCCTCGCTCCGCCACCTCGCGAGCGTGGGCGAGCCGCTGAACCCCGAGGCCGTCCACTGGTCGCGCGAGGCCTTCGGCCTCCCCTTCCACGACACCTACTGGCAGACGGAGACGGGGTGCATCGTCATCTCGAACGTCCCCGGCATGCCGGTGAAGCCGGGGTCGATGGGGAAGCCCTTCCCCGGCATCACGGCCGCCGTCCTCGACCCGAAGACGCACGAGCCGTACGCCGAGCCGGGGCGCGTCGGCCTCATCGGCCTCGTCCCGGGCTGGCCGTCGATGATCCGCGGCTACTGGCACAACCCCGAGGGGTACGCGAAGAAGTTCGCGAACGGCTGGTACCTGACGGGCGACCGCGCCACCGTCGACGCCGACGGCTACTTCTGGTTCGTCGGCCGCGACGACGACGTCATCAACACGGGAGGCCACCTCGTCGGGCCGTTCGAGATCGAGTCCGCCCTCCTCGAGCACCCCGCCGTGGCCGAGTCGGCGGCCGTGGCCAAGCCCGACCCCGTGAACATGGAGGTCGTCAAGGCCTTCGTCACGCTCAAGCCCGGATTCGCCCCCGGACCCGACCTCGAGCTCGAGATCATGAACTTCGTCCGCAAGCGGCTCTCCCCCCTCGCCATGCCGCAGGAGATCGCCTTCGTCGAGACCCTTCCCCGGACGCGCAGCGGGAAGATCGTCCGGCGGGTCCTCCGCGCGCAGGAGTTCGGCGAGCCGGTCGGCGACCTTTCGACCCTGATGGAGGACTGAGATGGACGACCTCTGCAAGACGATCCTCGACTACGTCCGCCGCGAGTACATCGAGGAGGGGGACGACCGCCCCCTCGACGCCACGACGCCGCTCATCACGGGCGGCATCGTCGACTCCTTCTCGATGGTCTCGCTGAAGCGCTTCCTCGAGAAGAAGTACGAGGTGAAGATCCCGGACGCCGAGGCGACGCCGGAGGCGTTCGACACCGTGGCGAGCATCGCGAAGCTCGTCGAGCGGTTCGGCGCCGTGAAGGTGTGACATGGCCGCCGAGACCGCGACCCTGTCCGTCCGCGACGCCCTCCGCGCCGAGCTCGACGCCATCCGGGCCGCCGGGCTCTACAAGGAGGAGCGCTTCATCCACGCGCCCCAGGGGGCGGAGATCGAGGTGGAGTTCCCCGCCGGCGCCGCCCCCCGGAAGGTCCTGAACCTCTGCGCGAACAACTACCTCGGCCTCTCCTCGCACCCGGAGGTCCTCCGCGCCGCCCACGAGGGGCTCGACCGGCGCGGCTACGGCATGTCGTCGGTCCGCTTCATCTGCGGCACGCAGGACATCCACCGCGACCTCGAGCGGCGCCTGACGGAGTTCCTCGGGACGGAGGACACGATCCTCTTCTCGTCCTGCCTCGACGCGAACGCCGCGATCTTCGAGGCCGTCCTCTCCGACAAGGACGTGATGATCGCCGACCGCCTCGTCCACGCCTCGATCGTGGACGGCATGCGCCTCGCGAAGGCGATGCAAGACACCTACAAGCACAGCGACATGGGGCACCTCGAGGAGAAGCTCGCCGAGCACCGCGACAAGCGCTTCCGGATGATCATCACGGACGGCGTCTTCTCGATGGACGGCGACCTCGCGAAGCTGGACGAGATCGTCGCCCTGGCGAAGAAGCACGACGCGATGGTCTTCGTCGACGACTCGCACGCCTCCGGCTTCATCGGGAAGACCGGGCGGGGGACGCCGGAGCACTTCGGCGTGACCGGGAAGGTCGACGTCATCACGACGACCTTCGGCAAGGCGCTCGGCGGGGCCTCCGGCGGCTGCGTCAGCGGGCGAAGGGAGATCGTGGAGATGTGCCGGCAGCGCGCGCGGCCCTACCTCTTCTCCAACACGCTCGCCTCGGTCATCGTGGCCGGGACCCTCAAGGTGCTGGACCTCGTCTCCGCCTCGACCGAGCGGCGCGACCGGCTGGAGGAGAACACGAAGTACTGGCGGCGGCTCCTGACCGAGGCGGGCCTCGACATCAAGGCCGGCGAGAGCCCCATCGTCCCCGTCATGCTCTACAACGCGAAGCTGGCGCAGGACGTGGCCCGCGACCTCTTCGCGGAGGGGATCTACGTCGTCGGCTTCTTCTTCCCCGTCGTCGCGAAGGGGCAGGCGCGGATCCGGACGCAGCTGTCGGCCGCGCACACGAAGGAGCACCTCGACCGGGCGATCGAGGCGTTCCGCAAGGTCGGGAAGAAGCACGGCATCCTCGGGAAGACGAAGAACGAGATCGTGGAGAAATACGGCCTCTAGCGAGACGCCAGGAGGCGAACATGCAGACGCGACGGACTCTCGAAGTTCCCCTTCCGGAGCGGCTCGAGCTGTCGGGCGCCGACCGCGAGCTCCTCGTCGCGACCTTCCAGGCCCTCGTCGCCCTCCGCTGCGAGAAGGACCGGCGATGGGACCTCGTCCAGAAGCAGCTGGAGGACGACGGCTGGAAGGTCCGCTGGGGCCTGACCTGGCGCGCAGAGGCCAAGCGGGGCGACGACTACGAGGAGGCGACCGGGGCGACGCTGGACGAGGCCCTCGCGGGCGTCGCCCAGCTCGTCCGCTTCGACATGGCGGGCCGGGCCCCCTGAGGGCCCTCGTCCCCGGGACCGCCGGCTGATTCAAACGGACCGGTCCCGCGAAGCGGGGTGAGCGGGTATTCTTCGGGCTTCGTGCCGAAAGGAGCCCGCCAGATGACCTTCCGCCGCGCCGCCGCGCTCGCTCTCTCCCTCGCCCTCCTCCCCGCCGTCCCGGCCGCTTCCGCCCCGCCCGAGAACGTCGACCTCGAGATGGTGTCGCGGATCCGGGACGAGGCGTTCAACCGGAGCAAGGCCTACGAGACGCTCTCGAGGCTCTGCGACGGGATCGGGCCCCGCCTGACCGGCTCGCCGAACTACCGGCGGGCGGCCGAGTGGGCGAAGGCCGAGCTCGACAAGCTGGGCCTCTCGAACGCGCGGATCGAGAGCTTCGCGCCGTTCGGCCGCGGCTGGGTCCTGGAGTCCGTCTCCGTCCGGATGCTGACGCCGACGCTGGCGATCCTCCCCGCCCTCCCGAAGGCGTGGACCCCCGGCACCGACGGCGTGAAGAAGGGGAAGGCCGTCCTCGCGAAGCTGGAGTCCCCGGAGGACCTCGACAAGTGGAAGGGGAAGCTCGAGGGGAAGATCCTCCTCCTCGGCGACCCGACGGAGGCGAAGCCCGCCGCGAAGGGGGACGTCTCCCGGTACGACGACAAGGCGCTGGAGGAGATCTGGCGGTACGAGCCGGGGGGCGGGCGCTACCGCCGCTCGCCCGCCGACCGGGAACGGATGCTCAAGCAGCGCGACTTCCGGAAGAAGCTGGAGGCGTTCCTCGTCGCCGAGAAGGTCGCCGCCGTGCTCGAGCCGTCGCGGGGCGACTACGGGACGATTTGGGTCCAGGGAGGCGGCTCGTGGAAGCCGGCGGACCCGGTCCCGCCGCCGACCGTCGTCCTCGGCGCCGAGGCCTACGGGCGCGTCGCCCGGATCCTCGACCGGAAGGAAGAGGTCGAGCTGGAAGTCGGCGTGACGGCCCGATTCACGGACGAGGATCCCCTCGCCGCCTCGAACGTCATCGCCGAGATCCCGGGAACGGACAAGACGAAGAAGGACGAGGTCGTCATGATCGGCGCCCATCTCGACAGCTGGCAGGGCGGGACGGGCGCCACCGACAACGGCGTCGGCACGGCGACGGCCATCGAGGTGATGCGCATCCTGAAGGCGCTGAACGTCGCCCCGAGGCGGACCATCCGGATCGCCCTCTGGGGGGGCGAGGAGCAGGGGCTCCTCGGCTCGCGCGCGTACGTGTCGAAGGAGCTGGCGTCCCGTCCCGAGCCGACGGACCCGAAGGAGCGGGAGATGCCGGAGTACATGCGCCGGCCGACCGGCCCGCTCTCCTTCAAGCCCGCCTACGGGAAGCTCGCGGCCTACTTCAACGTCGACAACGGGGCCGGGAAGATCCGCGGCATCTTCGCGCAGGACAACGCGGCCGTCGTGCCCGTCTTCGAGGCGTGGCTCGCCCCCTTCAGGGACCTCGGCGCGACGACAGTCACGATGAAGCGGACCGGCGGCACCGACCACGGCTCGTTCGACGCCGTCGGCCTCCCCGGCTTCCAGTTCATCCAGGACGAGCTCGACTACGAGACCCGGACGCACCACACGAACATGGACGTCGTCGAACGGGTGCCGAAGCCGGACCTGATGGAGATCGCCGCGATCTGGGCGTCGTTCGCGTACCACGCGGCCCAGCGCGACCAGATGCTCCCGCGCCGCCCGCTCCCGCCCGAGCCCCCGGCCGAAGCGAAGCCGGCAGAAGCCAAGCCGGCCGAGCCGGCGAAGCCCGCGGCCGGGAAGCCCGCGCCGCCGAAGTGACCGCCGGCCGCGCCCGTGCGGCGAACGGAGGATGCCGATGTCCTACCGACTGATCTACTCGTCCGAGGCGACCGCGGAGATGGGGCGGGCCGACCTCGAGCAGATGCTCGAGGAGTCACGCCTGAGGAACGTTAAGCGCGGCATCACGGGGGTGCTCGTCTACACCGACGGCGTCTTCCTGCAGGTCCTCGAAGGGGAGCGGGACGACGTGGACGACCTGATGACGAGCCTGCGGCGCGACCCGAGGCACCGGAACGTCACGGTCATCCACGAGGGAGAGATCGACCGCCCGGCCTTCCCGACCTGGCGGATGGCTTACCTGAGCCCGAGCCCCGACGAAATGGCCGGGTGGGCGGGGCTGGAGGGGACGACCTCCATCGAGGCCGTCCTCGAGACCCTCCGGCGGGATCCGGACCGCGTCCCCCGCGCCCTGACCGGCCTCGTGGAGGCCCTGGCCTCGCGGTAGGCGGCCCGGGCGGAACCCCTACTGGGCGGAGATCTGGGCCGCGTCCTCGAGGACGATCTGGGGCTTGTCCCGGCTCATCTTCACCGTGCCCGTGACGGTGATCGTCTTCCCCTCCCACTTCTTCGGGTTGGGGAACTTCGCCTTCTGCTCCTTCGGGATGACGGCCGAGAAGGTCTGGTTGGGGTACTTCTGCCCGAAGTTGAGATAGGTGATGTCGGCCCGCGAGACCGCAACGCCGGCGACGACGCCCCGGATGGAGACCTTCTTGTCGACGTACTTGGCCGCGTCCGTGTCGGGGACGACGGGCTCCCCCGCCGCCAGGAGCGGCGAGGCGACGAGGCAGAGAAGGGAGAGGCCGAGAACCAGGGAGACGGCGCGCCGAGCGTTCATCCGCGTTCCTCCTTCAGGAGCCCGGATCATAGCCGGAGCGCCGCCGCCAGCGCGTCCCGCTCCTCCGGCGTTTCTCTCGTCCACGGGAGGTAATGCGTCGAGACCGGCTCGCGGTCGAACCAGAAGAGACCGCTCCGCCCCGCGAGGGAGGGAGCCACGGCCAGCCAGAGCACGGTGTCGGCGCCCTCTTCCGGCGTCCGGAGGATCCCCTTCGTGACCGCCCGGAAGCGCGGGAGCGAGGTCCGGACCGCCGGCGTGTCGGCCCAGCCGGGGTGCATCGCGGAGAACGTCACGCCCTTCTTCCGGCGCCTCTCGGCCCACAGCTCGTTCAGGACGACCAGGGCCCGTTTCGTCCGCGCGTACTGGACGACGCCGTCGAACGGATCCGGCCCTCCCGCGAGGAGCTCCTTCACGTCGAGCTTCTGGGTGTACATGCCCCCCGACGCCACGTTCACGACGCGGGCGTCCGGCGAGGCCTCGAGCCTCGGAAGGAGCAGCTCCGTCAGCAGGCAGGGCCCGAAGAGGTTTGTCGCGAGCGTCAGCTCCACGCCGTCGGACGTCGTCGTCCGGCGATCCGGCAGGACCCCCGCGTTGTTCACGAGGACGTCGACGCGCGAGGGGCGGAACCGCCGGACGAACGCCCGGATCGACGTCCGCTCCGAGACGTCCATCTCCTCGACGCGAACCGCGGCGCTTCCCGTCGCCCGGCGGATCTCCGTTGCGGCCACCTCGCCCCGCTCGCGGCTCCGGCAGAGCAGGAAGACCTCCGCGCCGCGCGCCGCGAGCCCCGTCGCGACGGCCTTCCCGATGCCGGAGTTCCCGCCGGTGACGAGGCACGTCCTCCCGGCCAGGGACACCTCGAGGTCCTCCGCGCGGAACCGGGCGGCATGACGCCGGAACCCCGAGCGGTCGAAGGAGAGGACGATCGACGCGTCGAGGAGGCCGTCGACGAGGGCCTTCAGGTCGAAGGGAATCACAAGCGCTCCCGGGCAGAATAGGCCGCCGCGAGGTGACCGCGGCGAGGAACGACGCGGCGACGTGCTCCCGGAGATCGTTCGGGAGAAGTATGGCCGGGTTCCGTTCCGGCGACGGCGGCGGCAGCAGCGGCGGGCCTGGCGACCGGGGGAACGTCGGAAGGTTGAGCGAGTCCTCTTCCTCCCTGGCAGAAACTGTGATATCTGTCACAAAGCTGATCGCGGAAACACGTTTCTACCGGCTCGCCGGCCGGGAGGTGTTATGGACACTTGCTTCCTCGCCCTCTCGTTTCTGCTCCCCGCCCTCGCCTCACCCCTCGCGGGGGAGCAGCCATACCCTGACGAGATTCCGATCGTGTCCTGGCAGGCGCCTCCCTTCTGGACTCCGCCACCGCCAAGTGCCGAGCGTGTCGACCCCCGGAGCGGTCTCCCCATCATGGCGGCCGTCGCCGGAGCCGCCACGCCCCTTCCCTTCGTCGCGTTGACGCCTTGCCGCCTCATCGACACGCGGGCCGGGAGCGGCTTCCCGTCGGGCTATGGGCCGCCGTCGCTGCCGGGCGCTCAGGCCCAGCGGAGTTTCACGATCCCGGGACGGTGCGGAATCCCGGCGGACGCACAGGCCGTCTCCTTCAACTTCGCCGTCTGGGCTCCGGTCACCCGCGGGGACATCCGGGTCTTTCCGGCGGGTATCGCCACGCCCACGGTCTCCACGCTGAACTGGGAAGCCAACATCCTCGCCCTCGCCAATGCGGCCATCGTCTCTCTTGGTACGGGAGGCGCCATCACGGTCCAGGTGGACGGCCCGGGGACGATCGACCTCATCGTGGACGTCAACGGCTACTACTCGCCCCTCGGCGTCGTGAACAGCCTCAACGCCCTGGGGGGGACCATCACGCTGGCGGCCGGGGCGAATACGACGATCACGCCGTCCGGCCAGACCCTGACGATCTCCTCGGTGAACGGCGGAGGGACGGTCACCTCCGTGGCGGCCGGAGCCGGACTGACGGGCGGGCCGATCACGACCGCGGGCACGATCTCCGTCTCCTCCCTCGGCATCACGACGAGCATGCTCGCGGACGGCGCCGTTACCTCGGGGAAGCTCGCGACCGGCGCGGTGGGCCTCGCCCAGATCGACGCGACGCAGGTGCAGGCCCGCATCGCGAACACCTGCCTCCCGGGCAGCACGATCCAGTCGATCAACCCGGACGGCTCCGTCGTCTGCGCGGCCAACCCGGCGGTCCCGACCGGCTTCTCGCTCTCGCGGCTGGACGCCGCCGGGGCCGTCGGTCAGTACACTTCCGTCGCGATCGGCTCGGACGGCCTCGGCCTGATCAGCTACTTCGATCAAACCAACGCCGACCTCAAGGTGGCTCATTGTTCCAACGCCGCGTGCACAGCGGCTACGGTCTCGACCCTTGTGAGCGCCAGCCAGCCCGGGTACTTCACGTCGCTCGCCATCGGCTCGGATGGGTTGGGTCTGATCAGCTACCTCGATAGTCAGGGCGCCTGGCTCAGGGTGGCCCACTGCTCAAACGTGACCTGCACCGCGGCGACGGTCGCCACTCTCGACAACACGGGGTTCACCTCACCCTATACATCGATCGCGATCGGCTCCGACGGCCTTGGCCTGATTGCCTATCGCCACGAAGGATCCGCCAGCCTGAAGGTGGCCCACTGCTCGGACGTCGCGTGCACGGCCGCAACCATCTCCACGATCGACAATCTCAATTCCGGCTTCTTCCCCTCGGTGACCATCGGGTCCGACGGCCTCGGCCTGATCAGCTACTGCCGGTACGACACGCATGACCTCAAGGTCGCCCACTGTTCGAACGTCACCTGCACCGGCGCGACCGTGTCCACCCTCGACAGCGCCGGAGATGTCGGGGGGTACACGTCGGTCACGATCGGCTCCGACGGCCTCGGTCTCATCAGCTACCACGACTTCACGGCCGGCGATCTCAAGGTCGCCCACTGCTCGAACGTCACCTGCACCGGCGCGGCCCTCTCCGTCCTCGACGGCGCGGGGGTCGTGGGTATCGACACCTCGGTCACCATCGGCTCCGACGGCCTCGGCCTGATCAGCTACTACGACGCGACCAATGCCGATCTCAAAGTCGCGCACTGCTCGAACGTCGGCTGTACCGCGGCCACGCTCGCCACGCTCGACAGCGCCGGGGACGTCGGAGGGAGCAGCTCGGTCACGATCGGCGCCGACGGCCTACCCCTGATCAGCTACTACGACGCGACCAACGGCGACCTCAAGGTGGCCCACTGCTCGAACGCCCTCTGCACGCCGTACGTCCGGCGCCGCTGACGAGGGAGGGAGGCAGGGTGGAGGGAATCGGGGATTAAGTGGTGCGCCCAGGAGGACTTGAACCCCCAACCTTTTGATCCGTAGTCAAACGCTCTGATCCAGTTGAGCTATGGGCGCACGCGCAGGACCGCGGAGCGTAGCCGAGACCGCCCTCTCTTTCAAGTCGCCTCGCCGGCGAGCCGTTCGCGCCCCCGTCCCCCGCGGCCGCCGTCCGTCCTGATCATGTCGGGGGCCCCGCCATCGGCGGTACCATCCCCAGCGGTTCGAACGACTTTCGTTTCGAGGGTCCTGATGACGACGGCCGCCGCGATCGACCACCGGACGCTCTACCGGCTCCCCTGGACGCTGCCCGACAACGCGATCTCCTGGCTGGAGCCGACCTCGGCCTGCAACCTGGCCTGCGACGGCTGCTACCGGGAGAACGTCTCGAACAGCCACAAGCCCCTCGCGGAGGTCCGCGAGGAGATCGCCGCCTTCAAGCGCCTCCGGAACTCCGACGGCATCTCCATCGCCGGGGGCGACCCCCTGATGCACCCCGAGATCGTGGAGATCGTCCGAACGGTTCGCGAGATGGGGATGAAGCCCATCGTCAACACGAACGGGGGCCGGCTCACGAAGGAGCTGCTCCGCGAGCTGGACAAGGCCGGCGTCTACGGCTTCACGCTGCACGTCGACAGCAAGCAGGGGCGCCCGGGGTGGAAGGGGAAGAGCGAGATCGAGCTGAACGATCTGCGTCTCGAGTACGCCACGATGATCGCCGAGGCGGGGAACATCTGCTGCTCCTTCAACTCCACGGTCTACGAGGACACGCTCGAACAGGTCCCCGGGATGGTGGCCTGGGCCGGGAAGCACATCGACATCGTCCACACGATGGTCTTCATCCTCTACCGGGCCGCCGTCCCCCAGATCCCGTTCGACTGGTACGCGGGCGCGACGAAGGTCGACATGAACGCCCTCGTCTACAGCGAGTCGGGCGAGCGACGGGTGGACATGAAGTCCCCGGAGGTCGTGGCGGAGATTCGCAAGCGCTTCCCGGACTTCACCCCCTGCGCGTACCTCAACGGGACGGAGAAGGCCGACAGCTACAAGTGGCTCCTCTCCGCCCGGATCGGAACGACCGAGCGCGACTACGGCTACGTCGGACCGCGGTACATGGAGCTGATGCAGGCCGGCCACCACGTCGGCACCGGGCGCTACCTGGCCTACGCGTCGCCGAGCCTCACCTCGAAGGGCCGGACGATGCTCCTCCTCGCCCCGTTCGACGCCGGCGTCCGGGCCGTCGCGAAGCGCTGGCTCGGGTCGGTTCTCGCGAACCCTCTCCGGCTCTTCCGGAAGATGCACCTCCAGTCGATCATGATCATCCAGCCCGTCGACTTCCTCGAGAACGGCGCCCAGAACATGTGCGACGGCTGCCCGGACATGACGATGTGGAACGGGGAGCTCGTCTGGTCGTGCCGGATGGAGGAGCTGAAGCAGTTCGGCGGCTGGGTGCGGACCGTCCCGCGCGGCGAGCCGGCGCCCGCCGCGTCCTGAGGCCTCGGGCCGGACAGGCTCCGCTGCCGTCCGGCGGATAATCGCCGACGCCGATGACGATCCGGGCCGGGGCGAGGCTGGGCCCTTACGAGATCGAGTCGCCGCTGGGCGCCGGCGGCATGGGAGAGGTCTGGCGGGCCCGGGACGTCCGGCTGGAGCGCGCGGTGGCCGTGAAGGTGCTTCCCGAGAGCTTTGCGGCCGACGCGGAGGCGCTCGGGCGGTTCGAGCGCGAGGCGAAGGCGGTGGCGGCGCTCTCGCACCCGAACATCCTCGCCCTGTTCGACGTCGGCGAAGCGGACGGCGTCCACTATGCCGTCGGCGAGCTGCTCGAGGGGGAGACGCTCCGGGCGGCCCTCGACCGCGGCCCGCTCCCCGTCCGAAAGGCTCTCGAGATCGCCCGGGAGGTCGCCGAGGGGCTCGCCGCGGCCCACGACAAGGGGATCGTCCATCGCGACGTCAAGCCGGAGAACGTCTTCCTGACGAGGGACGGCCACGCGAAGGTGCTCGACTTCGGCCTCGCGCGGCACGACGCGGCGCGGCGGGACGCGTCCGACACGCGCTCCCCCACGCTCGGCGTCGTGAGCGAGAAGGGGGTCGTTCTCGGGACGGTCGCCTACATGTCGCCGGAGCAGGCCCGCGGCGCGCCCGTCGACCTCCGGAGCGACCAGTTCTCGCTCGGCTCGGTCCTCTACGAGATGCTCGCCGGCGCCAAGCCGTTCCCGGCCGCCTCGGCTCCCGAGACGCTCGCGGCCATCCTCCGCGACGAGCCGGAACCGCTCGAGAAGCGGGCCCCGAACGTCCCGGCGCCCGTCCGCTGGATCGTCGAGCGGCTCCTGTCGAAGGACCCGTCCGAGCGGTACGAGTCGACGCGCGACCTCGCCCGCGACCTCCGGAGCGTGCGGGACCACCTGACGACGGCGGCGGCTCCGGCCGCGGCCCGGGCGCCCGCCCGCGCGCGCTTCGCCCGCCGGACCTTCCTCGTCGCGGCCGGCGTCCTCCTCCTCGGTCTCGGCGCCGTCGCCGGCCGGCGGTCCGCCCCGCCGCCCCTGCCGCCGCCCCGGCTCAGGTACATCACCTCCTCGGGGCGCGACTCCCTGCCGGCCGTCTCCCCGGACGGTCGTCTCTGCGCCTTCGTCTCCTTCCGCGACGGCACGCCGCGCATCTGGCTCAAGCAGCTCTCGGGCGGTTCCGAAGTGGCCCTGACCGCCGGTCCCGACATCGCGCCGCGATTCACGCCGGACTCGACCGGCCTCATCTTCTGCCGCGCGGGCGGGCCCGATGCCGGCCTTCACCGGATCTCCACCCTGGGCGGCGCCTCCCAGCGGATCCTGGCCGACGCGGGCGAGGCGGATCTGTCGGCCGACGGGACCCGCATCGCGTTCGTTCGCGGCCGCATGACGGACGGCGTCCGGGCGGCCGAGCTGTGGATCTCCGCCGCCGACGGGAGCGGAGCCCGGAGGCTCGAGACGACCCGGGCCTTCTCGATGCGGTCGCCGCGCTGGTCGCCGGACGGGAAGTGGATCGCCGTCGCACAGGGCGAGGCCAACGTCGGCTCGCCCTGGACGATCGTCCTCGTCGATCCCGCGGCGGAAGAGAAACGGCTCCTGCGCCCGCCGGCCGGTTCCGGCGAGCTTTCCAGCCTCGCCTGGACGGCGGACGGGCGAGCCCTCGTCTACGGCCAGCGGGAGCAGGCCATCGTCCCGTCGAGTCCGGGCGCCTACTACCTGCAGGACGTCAGGTCGGGTGCCGTCCGGACGATCGCCTATTCGCTCGGGGTCGGCACCGGTCTCGACATCGCCGGTCCGGGCCGGCTGGTCGTCGAGTCCTTCTCCGTTCCGACGAATCTCCTCGAGATTCCGCTCCCCGACGGCGGCGCGCCGCGGCGGTGGTTGACGCAGGGGTCGCAGGTGTACTTCCAGCCGCTCGTCTCCGGGGACGGCGAGCGGGTCGTCTTCACGTCGAACCGCGAGGGGAACAGCGACCTCTGGGAGCTGACGCTCGCCTCGGGCGCTCTGCGCCGTCTGACGGACCACCCGGCGAGCGACGCCGACGTTTTCGTGAGCCGGGACCGGAAGGTCCTTCTCTGGTCCTCGGCCCGGACGGGCCACTTCGAGATCTGGGGGGCCGAAGGCGACGGGAGCGCCCCCCACCGGATCTCCGACGACGGCGTCGACGCGGAAAACCCCTCGCTCTCGCCGGACGGCTCCACGATCGTCTACACCTCCTTCAACGACGCCAAGCGCGGCCTCTGGACGATCCGCCCCGACGGGACGAGCGCGAGGCACCTCGCCCCCGGCCGGTTCATCCTGCCGGAGATCTCGCCCGACGGGACACGGATCTCCTGCGTGGAGCAGGGTGTTCCGTCCGTCCTCAGAGTCTTCCCGAGCGCCGGCGGGGACCCGATCTTCAGCATTCCGAGCCTGCCGCCCGGGCGCGGCTTCATCGCCGGACGTCACCGGTGGATGCCGGACGGGCGCCGCATCGCTTTCCTCGGCGGCGACGGCCCGGGCACGGCGATCTTCGTCCAGGACGTCGTTCCCGGAGCGGACACGACGGCGACTCGCCGGAGGCTCGCCACGTTCGGTCCCGACCTCGAAATCCACTCCTTCGGCATCGCGCCGGACGCCCGCTTCGCCATCGTCGCAGTCCGCCAGTCGGCGGCGAACCTCCTCGAGATCGACGGTCTGCCCCCCGAGGTCGCCCCGCGCGCCCCGCGCCGCTAGACGAAGCGTCCCGCGGTTTGCCGGAGGCCCGGACGCATGCTAGATTCCGCGGTCCGCGCGGGGCCCTTGCCCGCCGCTTCGGGAAACGGCGCATTCGTCTAGCGGTCCAGGACGCCGCCCTCTCACGGCGGAAACACGGGTTCGAGTCCCGTATGCGCTACCAACCTCCCCTCCGTCCCCGAAACTCCCTCTTCCCGCTCGAGGGCGGCGTCCGCCGGGCTTCTCATGAGGCGGGGGAGGCCCCCGCACCCCCCGCACGGCGGAAACACGGGTTCGAGTCCCGTATGCGCTACCAGCTCCCCCCTCCGGCCCTCCCGACTCGGATTCGCCTGTATCATGGAGCCGCTGTAACCAGCGCTTTCAGTAACCGTTCGAGCCGAACCCGGGAAGCGGAGGCGTCTGATGAACAGACTTCTCCCGGCACTCTTCCTCGTGCTCCTCTTCTTCGGTTCCTCCACCTGTACGAGCCCGACAGAGCCGAAGGACCGCACGCCGACGCCGACGCCGACCGTGACGCGGACACCAACGATCACGCCGACCGCGATTCCGATGGCCGTTCTCACGGGAAAGGTGACCGTGGAGGGGTGGACCTTCGGGGATCTGACGAACCAGGTGCAAATCCAGGTCCAGGGCAGCGGCATGCAAACGTGGAGCGGAACGACGAACTCCAACGGCGTCTACGGGCCCATCTACAACATCGTGCCCGGGCCCGTCCGGATCAATGCCTGGATGACGACACGCGGCGGGTGGACGACCTACACGACGACTCAGACGCTCAAGGTGGGAGCGAACAACCTCGACTTCGTGATTCCGCTGATTCGCTAGCCGGCCCCCGATGCCTCGCTCGGGGCCTTCCCGGTCTCTCTGACCCCGCCGGATCAGGGGGACCCGAGTCACCTTCCATGCCGCACCTCTTCGACCCCCTGACCCTCCGCGGCACGACGTTCCGGAACCGGATCGGCGTCTCGTCGATGTGCCAGTACAGCGCCGTGGACGGGATGGCGACCGACTGGCACCTCGTCCACCTCGGCTCGCGCGCCGTCGGCGGCGCGGGCCTCGTGATGGTCGAGGCGACCGCCGTGGAGCCGCGCGGCCGGATCTCCCCCGCCGACCTCGGGCTCTGGTCCGACGTGCAGGTCGTGCCGCTCGCCCGGATCGCCCGCTTCGTCCGGGAGCAGGGAGCGGTTCCCGGGATCCAGCTCGCCCACGCCGGGCGAAAGGCCTCGACCGCGGTCCCGTGGCTCGGCAGCGGCTCCGTTCCGGAGGCCGACGGCGGGTGGCGGACGGTCGGCCCGAGCGCGATCCCGTTCTCGCCGGACGTCCGGGCGCCCGCGGAGATGACCAAGAGCGACATCGCCTCGGTCCTCGACGCCTTCCACGCCGCCGCGCTCCGCGCGCGGGAAGCGGACTTCGGGCTCGTCGAGCTCCACGCCGCCCACGGCTACCTCGCCCACAGCTTCCTCTCGCCCCTCTCGAACCGGAGGGGGGACGAGTACGGCGGCTCCTTCGAGAACCGGACGCGCTTCGTGCTCGCCGCGCTCCGGGCCGTCCGCTCCGCGTGGCCCGAGGAGCGCCCTCTCGCCGTCCGGATCTCCTGCACCGACTGGGCGGAGGGGGGCTGGACGCTGGAGGAGAGCGTCGAGCTGGCCCGCCGGCTGAAGGAGGAAGGGGCCGACCTCGTCGACTGCAGCTCGGGGGGCCTCGTCCCCGACGCGAAGGTCCCCGTCGGCTCGGGGTATCAGGTTCCGCTGGCCGAGGCGGTCCGCCGGGGGGCCCGGATACCGACCGCCGCCGTCGGCCTCATCACGGAGCCGGCGCAGGCGGACGAGATCGTCCGGAACGGCCGGGCCGACCTCGTCCTCCTCGCGCGCGAGGAGCTGCGGAGCCCCTACTGGCCGATCCACGCGGCGACGGTCCTCGGCCAGCGGGACAAGCTCCCGATACCGCCGCCGTACTGGCGGGGGATCCCGCCCGGCCGCCGATCGGATCGCTGAGCCGCCGTCAGAGCGCGCCGGGGCCCGCCGTCTCGCCGTCCGTCTCGACGCGGTTCCGCCCGGCCGCCTTCGCACGGTAGAGGGCCTGGTCGGCGCGCGCGACGAGGTTCTCCGGCGCCTCGCCCTGCTTCGGCCGGACCGAAGCGACGCCCGCGCTCACGGTGACCGTCCCCCCGTCCGCCCCCCCGGGGTGGGCGAGGCGACGCCCGCGCGCACGGTGACCGTCCCCCCGTCCGCCCCCCCGGGGCGGGCGAGGCCGAGGGCCACGGCGTCGGGGGGGGCCT